>JBOGGR010000389.1:0-6444 GCA_050744025.1 Acidimicrobiales bacterium | reverse complement strand
AAGGGCCGGGTCCTGACCGGCCTCACCGCCCACTGGCTCGCGCAGGTCGACGACATCGTGCCCAACCACCTCATCTCGGTCGACGGGGCCTCCATGCTGGTGCGCAAGGCCGACATGCTCCCGATCGAGTGCATCGTGCGGGGCTACCTGTCCGGGTCGGCGTGGAAGGAGTACCTGGCCAGCGGGACCATGCACGGCTCGGCCCTGCCGGCCGGCCTGGCCGAGTCGGCCCGGCTGCCGGAGCCTCGCTTCACCCCGTCGACCAAGGCGGCCACCGGCCACGACCAGAACATCAGCCGGGAGGAGGCGGCTGCCCTCGTCGGGGCCGACGTGGCCAGGGCGGCAGAGCAGCTGTCCCTGGCGGCCTACGAGCGGGGGGCGGCGCGGGCCGCCGAGCGGGGCATCATCATCGCCGACACCAAGCTCGAGCTCGGCTTCATCGACGGCGAGCTCGCCATCTGCGACGAGGTCCTCACCCCGGACTCCTCGCGATTCTGGCCGGCCGACGCCTGGGTCGAGGGCGGCGCCCCCCCCTCCTACGACAAGCAGCCGGTGCGGGACTGGCTCGAGGCCACCGGCTGGGACAAGTCCCCGCCCCCGCCCCACCTGCCCCCCGACGTGGTGGCGGCCAGCGCGCAGCGGTACGCGACCGCCTACGAGCGCCTGACCGGCTCCCCCCTCTCCGAGTGGGACGGCGGCCGCCCCGGCAGCGTGGGCGCCGGCAGCGGGGGCGGCCGGTGAGGTTCGACGCCGTGGTGGAGGTCCGGCTGCGCCCGGGGATCGCGGACCCGGCGGGGGCCACCATCGAGGCGGCCCTGCCCGGCCTCGGGTTCGCCGGCATCGGGGGGGTGCGGGTCGGCAAGGCCATCCGCCTCACCGTCGAGGCCCCCGACGAGGCCGGGGCCAGGGGCCGGGTGGAGGAGCTGTGCCAACGGCTCCTCGCCAACCCCGTCATCGAGGAGGCCGAGGTTCGGCTCGAGTCCCCTGGGGAGATGGTGGACCAGTGAGCGCCACCGTCGGCGTGGTCGTGTTCCCTGGCACCAACTGCGAGCACGACGTGGTGGCGGCCGTCGAGGGCCTGGGCGGCTCCGCCTGCCTCGTCTGGCACACCCGGACGACCCTGCCCGCGGTCGACGCCGTGGTGCTGCCCGGCGGTTTCGCCCACGGCGACTACCTGCGGCCAGGGGCCCTGGCTCGGTTCTCGCCCGTCATGGACGCGGTGCGGGCCTGGGCGGCGTCCGGCGGCCCGGTGGTGGGCATCTGCAACGGGTTCCAGGTGCTGACCGAGGCCGGCCTCCTGCCCGGTGCGCTCCAGAAGAACCGCGGCCTCAAGTTCGTCTGCGCCACCGTCGAGGTCCGGGTCGACTCCGTCCGATCGGTCCTCACCCGGTCGGCCCCCCCCGGAGAGGCCCTCCGGATACCGGTCAATCACTTCGAGGGGAGCTACACCTGCGACGCGCAAACCCTGGCCTCCCTCCGGGGAGAGGACCGGGTCGTGCTGCGCTACGTGGACAACCCCAATGGCTCGACCGACGACATCGCCGGGATCTGCAACCGGGAGGGCAACGTCGTCGGGGTGATGCCCCATCCCGAGCGGGCGACGAGCGCCCTCCTCGGGTCGGAGGACGGCGCCGTCCTGCTGCGGTCCCTCATCTCGTGAGGTCGGCCCGGCGGAGATCGGTACTCGACGCCCACGTTGGTGCTGCGCACGGAGCTGGCGCTGGCGGGGTGAGGAGCCCGGCTCGCGGCCTCAGGGCCGCCCGGTGAGGTACCCGACTCGCCGAGAGAGAGCGTCGACGACGATCCGCAGACCGTGAGGCTCAAAAGTCCAGCAGGAATCTGAGTGCCCGGGCGATGACGAAGAGCGCTTCGTCGCTCACAGCACCAAGGCGAGTGGCGAGCCGGTGCTCCGACACCGACTTCACGTCCTCGCACTTCGCGTAGCTGACCTCGTCGAGCCCGCACTCCTTCGGATCGAGCTCGACGTCAGAGGGGAGCTCGCGCCGTCTCGTCGTGCACGGCACGACGATCACCACTCCAGCCCGGCTGTCGTTCAGCGGGTCGGCGGACACCACTCGGATCGTGGTGCTCATCGGAGCAGTCTACTGTCGGGTAGACTGCTTCGTCTACTCCATCCCGCCGAGATCCGATGTCGTGGGCCCGCACGACACCGTTCACGTCCTTGGCGACGTCGCCGTCGGTCGTCGGGAGGAGTCGATGCCGCTCATCGGCCGGCTGGCCTGGCACAAGATCCTCTACCGGGGAACCACGACCGCTGCTGGTACGGCCACGGAGAGCGAGCCCTCCGCCTGGGCCGCCTGGAAGTCGGCGACCCCGTTGCGAAAGGGCCGAGGACGCGTGCGCGAACAGGTTCTTCACCACCCCGACGGTCGTGGGACTTGCCACCGGCTTCGAGTTCCCAGATGCCCTGGCTGCTGATCCGCTCCTCGGCGTCCGGGGAGGCTCCATGCTGCTCGTGGCCCCGACCGGCGCACTTCCGCCCTCGGTCTCCGCCTACCTCGGAGCCCACCGCTCGACCATCTACCGGGCACCACCAGCAACCGCAGATGGGCAGCCCCGAGGGGCCGCCCATCTCGTGTCCGGGGCGGCCACGGGGCGGGAGTGGGCACCTGGCTCTGGGAGCGCCTATTGCCATTCCTCCAATGATCCATGCGATCGCCATGGTCGGCGCCGCCCGCTGCGCCGCCCAGCGCCACCTCCATGGCGAGGGCGCGCACGGGGGACCACTCCTGCACGACCCGAGTGGCCATGCCGAAGGTCTGGCCGACCCTCCGGGCCAGGGCGCAGCGGGCTGTTTGCCATTCAGTGCTGAGACCAATGTAGTCACATTCAACGGTAACATGACTATATGGACGTAGCTGTACGGGAGCTCAAGGCAAAGCTGTCGGCCTACCTCCGACGGGCCGCGGCTGGCGAGGTGATAACCGTCACCGACCGGGGCCGGGCCGTCGCGGTGCTGAGCCCACCAATGGGGAAGATCGACCTGTCAGCAGCCGCCGCAGCCGGCTGGTTGACCCCTGCGTCGGCGAGCGGGCTCGGGACGATCCAGCGCTACCCGGCGAGGGGCACCGTGCTGCAGGCCCTCGCAGAGGACCGCAGCGAGTGACCCTCTATGTCGACACCAGCGTTCTCCTGAAGCGCTATGTCGACGAGGTCGACTCGGAGCGAGCGCTCGAGCTGCTGAGCAGCGATCCGGAACTGGTGATCGGCCGTCACGCCATCGTGGAGGTCCGCCGCAACCTGGCTCGTCTGCTCGCAGGGACGGGGGCCAGCGCCGCTCGAGCTGCGTTCGCCACCGACCTCGCATCGTTCTCGATCATCGAGCTCGACGCAAGCACATGCGAGATCGCCGCGACCATCGCCGAGCAGACCGGGGTCCGCACGCTCGACGCCTTGCACCTGGGCGCCGCTCGACGCCTCGGCACCGCGCTCACGTTCGCCACCTTCGATGTACGCCAGGCGCAGGCTGCCCGCTCGCTCGGCTTCGCAGTAGCTGAAGCTTGACGCCGGCGGCCTGGCCGAGTCGGCGGGGCTGGCGGAGCCCCGCCTCGCCCCGCCTACCAAGTCGGCCACCGGCCACGACCACAACATCAGCCGGGAGGAGGCCGCCGCCCTCGTCGGGGCGGACGTGGCCAGGGCGGACTCCAGCCGTCCGGATACCGGTCAATCACCTCGAGGGGAGCTACACCTGCGACGCCCAAATCCTGGCCTCCCTCCGACCTCTCCGGGGAGAGGACCGGGTCGTGCTGCTACGGTCCCTCATCTCGTGACGTCGGCCCGGCGGAGGACCGAGGCTTCCACGCCCGCCTCCCGCCAGGTCGAGTACGTGATGCCCTTGCGCCCGCCGTAGAGCTTGGCCACCTTGACGAACTCGTCCTCGAGGGCGGTCATGTCGATGGTGTCGTCCCTCTGCCCGAGCTCCGCCTCCAGGTCGCGGCGCTCCTGCATGAGGTGGAGGCGGGCCAGGGGGTCGGCCACCGCGAGCCGCTCCTCCACTGACGCGAGCTGGCGCTTCACCGTATCGACCGTCCGTCTCCGGCCCCGCCGGGGCCGATTGTGCTCGATCGCCTCGAGATAGCGACGGACGGCCCGGCCCTGTTCCCGGCCTGCGGCCAGGGCGGCTTTGTGCTGGGTCGACATCGGGGGCTTGGAGGATTTGGCGGCACGGGGCATGGACCTATTATCGCCCATCGCCGGGTACCGTGGCGGCATGGGCGGTGATCTCCACAGGGAGCTGGGCCTCTCCGACGACGAGGCCGATGCCGTCGCGTCCGTCCTCGGCCGCCCTCCCAACGACCTCGAGCTGGCGATGTACGCGGTGATGTGGAGCGAGCACTGCTCCTACAAGTCCTCCCGCCGGCACCTGCGGCGCCTGCCCACCGACGGGCCGGGCGTGCTGGTCGGCCCGGGGGAGAACGCCGGCGTCGTCGACGCCGGCGACGGGATAGCCGTGGCCGTCCGGATCGAGAGCCACCACCCTCCGTCGGCCCTCGAGCCGTACCAGGGGGCGGCCACGGGGGTCGGCGGCATACTGCGTGACGTCTTCACGATGGGGGCCCGGCCGATCGCCCTCATGGACCCCCTGCGCATGGGCCCGCTCGACGATCCGCACTGCCGCTGGGTCTTCGACGGGGTGGTCAGCGGCATCTCCGGGTACGGCAACGCCGTGGGGGTGCCGACGGTCGGAGGAGAGGTCGACTTCGACGAGGGCTACGCCGGCAACCCTCTCGTGAACGTGCTCTGCCTCGGGGTCATGCCGGCCTCCCGCTTGGTCCTCGGCCGGGCATCGGGGCCGGGGAACCTGGCCGTGCTCCTCGGCTCGACCACTGGCCGGGACGGGATAGGCGGCGTCAGCGTCCTGGCCTCGGCCGGGTTCGGCACCGGGCCCGCCGAGCACGCGACCAAGCGCCCCAGCGTGCAGGTGGGGGACCCGTACGAGGAGAAGCGCCTGATCGAGGCCTGCCTCGAGCTCCTGGACCGGGGGCTGGTGGTCGGGATCCAGGACCTGGGAGGAGGAGGCCTCACCTGCGCCACGAGCGAGACGGCGTCCCGGGCCGGGACGGGCATGGACGTGAACGTCGCCGCCGTGCCCCTCCGGGAGCCCGGGCTGGCGCCGTACGAGGTCATGACCAGCGAGAGCCAGGAGCGGATGCTGGCGGTGGTCCGGCCGGGGGACCTGGCCGGCGCCCTCGACGTCTGCGGGCGCTGGGAGGTGAGGGCCACCGAGGTCGGCCGCGTGACCGGCACCGGGCGGCTGCGGCTGCTGGACGGCTGGGACGGCGCGGTGCTGGCCGACGTCCCGGCCGGCTCCCTCGCCGACGGCGCCCCCGCCTACGACCGGCCCTCGGCGCCCCCGGCCGGCCTGGCGGAGCGCCGGGCCGACGACCCGAGCAGGCTGCCCCCGCCGGCGGACTGCGGGGACGACCTGTGCGCCCTCCTGGCGGACCCGGCCTGGATCTACCGCCAGTACGACCACCAGCTGTTCCTCAACACCGTCGTCGGCCCCGGCGGCGACGCCGCGGTGCTGCGCCTGGCCGCTCCGGGCCTGCCGGCCACCGGCCGGGCCCTGGCCCTCACGAGCGACGGCAACGCCCGGTGGTGCGCGGTCGACCCCCGCCGGGGGGCAGCCATGACCGTGGCCGAGGCCGTCCTCAACCTGGCCTGCGTCGGGGCCCGGCCGGTGGCGCTGGTCGACTGCCTCAACTTCGGCAACCCCGAGCACGCGGAGGTCATGTGGCAGCTCTCCGAGGCCGTCGACGGGATGGCCGAGGCCTGCCGGGCGCTCGGGGTCCCCGTGGTGGGCGGCAACGTGAGCCTCTACAACGAGAGCCGGGGCCGGGACATCGACCCCACGCCGGTCGTCGGGGTGGTGGGCATCGTCGAGCGGCTGGACCGCCCGCCGCCCGGCGCAGGCCTGGTCGAGGGAGGCCGGCTCGTGCTCCTGGGCCGGGCCGGGTCCGGCCTCGGGGGGTCGCGGTGGGCCGTCCAGCGGATGGGTCACAGGGGCGGGGAGCTCCCACCGCTGGACCTGGCCGCCCACGCCGGCCTCTGCCGGCTCGTGGCCGCGCTGGTGGCGGCCGAGCTGGCGACGCCCGGGCCGGAGCTGGTCGCCGGGGTCCACGACGTGTCGGAGGGGGGGCTCGGGGTGACCCTGGCCGAGATGGCGGTCCGCTCCGGGATCGGCCTGTCGGTCGCAGGGGTCGCCGGCCACGCAGGGCTGTTCTCGGAGGCGCCGAGCCGGGTGGTCGTGTGCACGCCCGACCCGGAGGGCCTTCGCGCCGCCGCCGGCGCCGCCGGGGTCCCGTGGACGGAGCTGGGGACGGCCGGAGGCGACAGGATCGAGGTCGCCGGCCTGGTCGACCTCCCCCTGGACCAGGCGGTCGCCGCGTGGCGGGGCGCCATCCCGGAGGCCATGGCCGGCGC
>JBOGGR010000388.1:0-8447 GCA_050744025.1 Acidimicrobiales bacterium | reverse complement strand
GGCGCGGCCACCGGGCGGGACGCCGGAACGGGGGCGGGCGCGGCTTCCGGGGCGGGCGCCGGCACCGGGCCGAACCCCGGTGGCGGCCCGGGCCGCCCTTCCCCCTGCGCTCGCAGGATGCCGTCTCCTGGCCCCCCCGGTGGCGGCCGGAGGGCTGCGGCTGGGGGTGGTCCACGACGCGAGGGCCCGGACCTACAGCGGGGTCGTCGCCGTGGCCGGCGGGGGGTTCCCGCTCCTCGAGCCGGCCGAGCGGGAGCGCCGGGTCGGGGCGTGGTCGGGGCTGCTCGCCGGGCTGGCCCGGGACGGGACGCTCGTCCACCGGCTCCAGTGGGTGGAGCGCGGCGTTCCCGGCGACGCCTCGGCCCTTCGCGAGCAGGCCGCCCCGCTGCTGGTGGGTCCCGACCAGCCGGCGACCCGCTCCTACGCCCAGGTGGTGGACCGGGCCGGCGCCATGGCCCGCCGGCACGAGATCCTGCTGGCCCTCTCCGTGCACGCCGACCGGGCGGCGCGTCAGATCCGGGCGGCCGGGGGGGGCGACGAGGGGGCCTGCGCCGTCCTGTCGCGAGAGCTCCAGTCGCTCCAGCTCCGCCTGGCCGAGGCCGAGATCCTGGTGCTCGGGCCGCTGGCCCCCAGGGTGCTCGTCTCCACGCTGCGCCAGCCCCTCGTGGGTCGCCCCGGCACGCCGGGGCCAGGGCCGGAGGGCGCGGGCCCGGCCTGGCCGTGGCCGCTCGGCAGCGAGGCGAGCTGGTCGGCGTACCGCACGGAGGAGACCTGGCACGCCACGTACTGGGTGGCGGAGTGGCCGCGCGTCGACGTCGGGCCGGAGTTCCTCGCGCCCCTCCTTCTCCATTCGGGCGTGCGCCACGCGATGGCCCTGACGATGGCCCCGGTCAGCCCCCTCAAGGCGGCCCGGGACGTCCAGCAGGCGAGGACCGCGGACATGGCCGACGCCGAGCTCCGCCGTAGGGGCGGCTTCCTCACCAACGCCCGCCGCCAGCGGGAGGCGGAGGTGGTGGCCCGGAGGGAGGTGGAGCTGGCCGACGGCCATGCCCAGTTCCGCTTCTCCGGGTACGTCACCGCCACGGCCGCCTCCGAGGAGGCGCTCGAGGCGGACTGTGCCCGCCTGGAGCAGGCGGCCGGGCAGGTTCGCCTGGAGCTCCGCCGCCTCTTCGGTCAGCAGGCCGAGGCCTTCACGTGGACCCTCCCTCTGGCGCGGGGGCTGGCGTGACCGGCCTCGGAGGCCGGTGCAGCCAGCGCTCCGCTGGAGGCCGGCCCAGCCAGCGCTCACTGGCCTGTTCCCGTGAGAGGCCGGGCCGGTGACCCCGCCCGCCCACCGGGGCACCACCGCCCACCTCGGCGCGGCCTATCCCTTCGTGGCGGCCCGGGGGCTCGGCCCCGGCGGTGTGGTCATCGGTCGCGACCTGCTCGGCGGGGCGTTCGCCTACGACCCCTTCGACCTGTACCGGCGGGGGGTCCTGAGCAACCCGAACATGGTCGTGATCGGCCAGATCGGGAGGGGCAAGAGCGCGTTCGTCAAGTCCTACCTGTGGCGCCAGTCGGTCCTGGGCCGCCAGGCCTGGGTCGTCGATCCCAAGGGGGAGTACGGGCCGCTGGCCCGGGCCTGGGGGGTGGAGCCGATCCGGCTCCGGCCGGGGGGCCCGGTCCGCCTCAACCCCCTGGACCCGGGCCCGGCGGGCCGAGGCAGGAGGCCGCCCGTCGACGCGGGCGGGGGTGGGGGGGCCGCCGGCGCGGAGCTCCTCGCGTCGTTGGTCGAGGCCAGCCTGGGGCGGTCGCTGCGCCCCCGGGAGCGGACGGCGCTGGACCTGGCCCTCGGGGCGGTGACGGCTGCCCGATCAGCAGGCCCCCCACCCGCCGGCGCGCCCCCAGCCGGCGCGCCCTCGGCCGGCGAGCGCTCGGCCGGCGCGCCGACGCTCCCCATGGTCGTCGACGCCATGCTGGCTCCTTCGCCGGCGTCGGCCCGGCTCGTCTGCACCGACGTCCCCACGCTGGTGGACGACGGCCGGGACGCGGCCCTCGAGCTGCGCCGGCTGGTCCACGGCGAGCTGGCCGGCATGTTCGACGCCCCGACCACCCCGGGCATCGACCTGGACGCGCCCCTGGTCGTGCTGGACCTCTCGGCCGTCTACGGGTCGGCGGCGCTCGGGGTCCTCATGACGTGCGCCACGGCCTGGCTGGGCGCTCGCCTGGCCACCCACGACGGCCGGCTCCGCCTGTTCGTGGTGGACGAGGCCTGGGCGATCCTGTCCAACGCCGGCGTGGCCCGGTGGCTCCAGGCCAGCTGGAAGCTGTCCCGCGCCTACGGCGTGGCGAACATGGCCGTGATCCACCACCTCTCCGACCTGTCGGCCACGGGCGATCAGGGGTCGGCCACGGTCAAGCTGGCGCATGGCCTCCTGGCCGACTCGGAGACGGTGGTGGTGTACGCCCAGCCCCAGGCCGAGGTGGCGCGATCGGCCGAGCTGCTGGGCCTCTCCAGCGTGGAGGCGGGTCTCCTCCCCCAGCTGGGACGCGGCGTCGCACTGTGGAAGGTGGGTCAGCGGTCGTTCCTGGTCGAGCACTGCCTGAGCGATCTCGAGCGGTCGATGGTCGACACCGACGCCGCCATGGCCGGGAACCCCTCGGGGTTCCTCGCTCCCGAGGCCGGCGCGGGCGGTGGGGCATGGGCTCCTGGCTAGGGCCGGGCGGGGCGGCCCGCGCCGCTTCGAGGGCGCCGGGCGGGGAGCGGGGCGGGGCCTGGCACCCGCCGGACCGGGCCTGGGTCGTCGCCGGGGCGGCGGTCGCCGCTCCCGCCTTCCTGGCCTGGGCCGCCGGGGAGGTGGCCGGTCGCCTGGCCGGGGGGCGGTGGCCGGCGGTGCCGGCCTCGGCAGCCGGCGGGATCCTGGTGGGTCTGCTCCGCCATCCGGGCCGGCCGGCCTCGGCCTGGCCCGGGCCGGCCCATGCCCAGATCCCTGGCCCCGCGGCTTACTACGCCGTGGCTGCCGGGATCGCCGCCTGCTCGGTCCTGCTCGCCCTTGGGCTGGTGGCGGCGTGGCGGACGAGCCCGCCGTCCCTCTCCTCGGCGGCCGGCAGGGGACCGGGGGGCCGGTGGGGACGGCCCCCGGCTCTCCGACCGGCGGGCTGGGCCGCCGGCGCGGCTCGCCGGATGCTGCCGGCGAGGGGGGGCCTGCCGCCCCGCGGGTCGTCCTGGGCCCGCCCCGGGGACCTCCGCCCGCTGGTCGTGGGCGGCCCGACGGCGGGACGGCTCACCCTGGGCCGGTCGGGCCGGCGGTACCTCGCGGCCGAGGCCCGCCAGTCGGTGATCGTGGTCGGCCCGACGCAGACCCACAAGACGTCGGGCTTCGCCGTCCCAGCCATCTTGGAGTGGGAGGGCCCGGTCCTGGCCACCAGCGTCAAGGCCGACCTCGTGCGGGACACGCTCGCCTGGCGAGAGCGCTGCGGGCAGGTCTGGCTCTACGACCCGACGGCGAGCACCGGGCTCCCCGCCAGCGGCTGGTCGCCGTTGGCTGGGTCGCTCAGCTGGAGCGGCGCGCGGCGCATGGCCGCCGGCCTGTGCGGCGCGGCCCGGGCCGGCGGCGGGGGCTTGGCCGACGCCGACTTCTGGTATGCGACGGCCGCCAAGCTCCTGGCCCCGCTCCTGCTCGCGGCCGCCTGCTCGGGACGGACCATGGCCGAGGTGGTGCGCTGGGTGGACGACCAGGAGATGGACGAGGTCGACGCGATCCTGGAGGCCCTGGACGTTCCGGAGGCGGCGCAGGCCGCCCGGGCCAGCTGGCGGCGCGAGGACCGCCAGCGCAGCTCCGTCTACACCACGGCCGAGACCGTGCTCGAGGCCTTCGCCGACCCGGTCGTCGCGGCCTCCTCGGCCCGGTCGGACGTCGACCCCTCCGTGCTCCTCGGCGGGGGGTCCCATACCCTCTTCGTCTGCGCGCCGGCCCACGAGCAGCAGCGCCTCCAGCCAGTCTTCAGCGCGCTGGTCCGCCAGGTCCTGCTCACGGCGTACGAGCGCGTGACGCGCCGGGCCCAGCCGCTCGACCCTCCCCTCCTCGTGGTGCTGGACGAGGCGGCCAACGTCGCCCCTCTGGCCGAGCTCGACGCCCTCGCCGCCACCGCGGCGGGCCACGGGATCCAGCTCGTCACCGTCTGGCAGGACATGGCCCAGGTGGCGGCCCGCTACGGCCCCCGGGCCGCCACCGTCGTCAACAACCACCGGGCCAAGGTGGTCCTGTCCGGCATCTCCGACCCGGCCACGCTCGACCACGTGAGCGTCCTCGTGGGCGACGAGGAGGTGGCCCAGGCCTCCACCACGACCGACGCCGACGGGAGGCGGTCGACGACGCAGTCGACGGCGGCCCGCCGCCTGGCCCCGGCCGACGCGCTCAGGCGGATCCGGCCCGGCCAGGGGGTGCTGGTCTACGGGCACCTGCCTCCGGCCCGCCTGAGCCTCCGGCCCTGGTTCGCGGACCGGGAGCTGGCCCGCCGCGCCGGGACCGGTCGAGGGACCGGGTGACGGTGACGGGCGACCCGGGGCGCCCCGGTCCCTCAGGCGGAGGGGTCCGCCTGGGGCTCGACCAGGCTGCGCAGGAGCACCGGCAGCTCGGAGAGGTTGGTGGCCTTGTCCAGGTAGGTGTCCGCTCCTCTGGTGAGGGCGTCGGTCAGCGTGTAGGGGTCGGGGAACGCCGAGAGGACGGCGATCTTGGTGCCCGGCGCCTGCTGGTGGATCTCGGGGATGGCGAGGATCCCGTCCATGCCGGGCATCTCCAGGTCGAGGAGGACGACGTCGGGCTGGAACGAGCCTGTCATGCGGACCGCCTCGTGGCCGTCTGCCGCCTCGCCGACCACGTCGTAGTCCTCCTCCATGCTCAGCATGATGCGGATCATGCGCCGGACCCCGGCGTCGTCGTCCACGATGAGCACCCGGATCGGGTGCTGCCGGCCCTCAGCTGCCATGCCGGCGCCCCGGGTCGCGCCCCAAGGTGGCCTGGCCGTGGGGATGTCCCATCGTCATTCCTCTCCTCGCTGAGCTGTCATCGACGGGCCGGGCCGGTCACCTTGAGGAGATCCCCCGCCCCGGGTGGGGGACCCCTCGGGGCGCACCCCCGCCTCGTGCAGGGCCCCGAGCACCCACCCGATGCTGTTGGGCCCTTCCATCTCCTGCTGCCATCCCTGGAGCACGCGCTCGAGCTCGTCCCTGGTCGCGAGGTGGGCGAGGACACGGACGGTCTGGGCCTCGGCCGGGAGCGAGGCCGCCACCCAGTCCCCGAACGGCGTCACCCACGGCGACCCTCCCTCGGGCTCCCGCATGGCGTAGAGCTCGCCCGTGTCCTCCACCCACGACAGCTCGTAGCGGACGCCGGCGGCGTCCCGCCAGTCCCGCCCGATCTCCACCTCCGGCGAGGCGCGGCGGCGCTCGTCGGCCTCGTAGAACGCTTCCAGGTCCATGGCGGCCATCCGCCCGTTCTACTCGCTCCCCGCCGGTGCCGCGGGCGGGATGATTTGCGCCGTGGAGGGGACCGTGCTCTAGGGTTCCTCGGAGGTCCGGCATGCCGGGCCTCCCAAAGTGCCCAGGTGCCCGTCCATGAGACCGCCTCGGGCGCCTCAAAGACGTTCGTGCCCACCCTGGCTGCTGGGGCCCCCTGCGGGGATCGATGACTCGGATCCAGGCCACGCCGCGCCATCGGCGCAGGGGAGGGCGGGCACGCCGTACGCAAGGAGACACTCGTGCGTTCCTGTTCCACCGATACGCCCCTCTCCCGCCAGCCCGGCCGGCGCAGGGCCCTGCGGGGCCTACGCCCCTCCGCCACCCTGGTGCTGGCCGGCGGCCTGGCAGCCGCCGTCGTCCCGGTGGTCGTCGCAGCCGCCCCTGCCGCGGCGGCCACCCCCGGCTCGAGCCTGCAGGTGGGCGTCCCCCTGTTCCTGTCGGCCGCCCCGGCGGCGGCGAGCTTCGGCAATGTGCCGAGCGTCGGCGCCCCGCCGGCCGGGCTCCCCGTGGTGGCCGCGGCGGCGACGTCCTCGGGCCACGGCTACTGGGTCGCCACCGCCGGCGGAGCGGTGCTGGCCTACGGCGACGCCGTCTTCCACGGCTCGGCCTCGTCCCTGCCGCTGCACGAGCCGATCGTCGGCATGGCCGCGACCCCCGACGGCGGCGGCTACTGGCTCGTGGCCGCGGACGGAGGCATCTTCACCTACGGCGACGCCCGCTTCTACGGCTCGGCCGGCTCCATGGCGCTGGACCAGCCGATCGTCGGCATGGCAGCGACCCCCGACGGCCGCGGCTACTGGCTCGTGGGCGCGGACGGAGGCATCTTCACCTACGGCGACGCCCGCTTCCACGGGTCGCTCACCGCCGGCAACCGCACGGCGCCGGTGACGTCGCCCGTGACCGCGATGGCTGCCACCCCCGACGGCGGCGGGTACTGGGAGGTGCAGGGCTCGTCCCTGTCGGCCTCGGAGCGGGCGGTGAGGGTCGCATCCACGTCGTCGGCGTCGGCGCCCGCCGGCCGGAGCCTGGGAACCTTCCTCGTGACCTGCTACGCCATCCACGGCACGACGGCGTCCGGCGCTCCCGCGTCGTCCGAGAGCGTCGCGGTGGACCCCTCGGTCATCCCTCTCGGGACGACGATCGACATCGCCGGCGTGGGCACCCGCGTGGCCGACGACACCGGAGGCGCCATCGCCGGCCACCGCCTCGACATCTGGGAGCCGTCGGCTGCCAGCTGCGACCAGTTCGGCGCCCAGACCCTCCAGGTGTACCTGGCCTCGTGAGCCGCCCGAGGGATCTGGAGGAACAGCATCGGTGCGGCGCGGGCCCGGTGCCCACTCACGCAAGTGGGCGCTCGGCCGAAGCCGCACCGCTGCTGTTCCGAGGCTGCTGCGAGGCGGAGCAGGGTCAGACGGCGGCGGTGCCGATCATGCCGCGCCTCGTGACCAGCGCCGCCAGTGCCGCCTCGGGCAGCCCCTCTGTCCCGGCCGGGCGGCGGGGCAGGACGAGGTAGCGGGTCTCGGCGCTGGAGTCCCACACCCGGATCTCGACCGACTCGCCCACCTCCGTGCCGAGCTCCGCCAGCACCTCTCGGGGCCGGCGGACGACCCGGGACCGGTACGCCTCGCTGCGGTACCACGACGGCGAGGGGCCCAGGAGACCGATCGGGTAGCACGAGCACAGCGTGCACACGACGACGTTGTGGACCCGATCGGTGTTCTCGACGACCCGGAGCAGCTGGGGCTGGATGCCGCCCCTCATGCTGAGCCCGATCTCGCCGATGGCGGGACCGGCGTCGGAGAGGAGCCTGGCCCGGAACCCTGCGTCCACCCAGGCCCGCGCAACGATGCGCGCCCCGTTGGCGGGCCGGGCCGAGGCGAGGTAACGGTCCAGGATGTCGTCCAGCTCGGCGCCCGTCACCACCCCCTCGGCCTCGAGGAGCGCCTCCAGGCGGCGGACGCGCTCCGCCACCGGGGCGTCGGCATGGGCCGTCTCACCCGGGCCGGGGCCCGCGGCCGCGGTGGACCTCTCACCGGCCACGCCCGGCCTCCGCTTCGTCCAGCCGTGGGGCGGGGGCGAGGTACGTCTGCCAGAGGTTCACGACGACGCTGTGGGCTCCCTCGCCCCAAAGGTCGGCGGCCTCGAAGCGCACGGCGTAGACGGGCTCGACGGCGGGGGCCCCGGCGCCGGTCACCACGTCGTCGGGCAGCCGGTGTGCGCCGTGCACCTCCAGCACGACCCCTTGGCGGCCGCGGACATAGCGGGGAGCCCGGGTGTGGTGAGGAGGATCGATGGCCCGGACCAGTACCGGGTCGCCCGGGCGGAAGCGCTCAGCCATGGCCAGGAGATGTCGAGGCGGCGCCGTCGCCCACCAGCGGGGCCGGGCCGAGGATGCCCTTTTCCACCGCCAGGGTGGTGACGGCGGCCAGCCAGCGCTCGTAGTAGGAGGCGGCCAGGTACCGGTCCGGCGGCATTCGCTCGATGGCGTCGCGGAAATCGTCGAGGGTATAGACGTCCCGGCGGACGAGGGCGCTGTTGATGGCGAAGACCCTCGCTTCCCAGTCGGCGTGGAAGGCCTGCCCGTCCCCGTCCCCGTCCTCGTCCGGATCGACCGGCCCGAATCCCTCCATTCCCCCCACGTCGTTGATCCTGGCCATGGCGTCCACGATACCGCGGGGCGAACACTGCTATTGTTTTCGGCGACCAAGGAGGGTTCTGCCAATGGCGATACTTACGAGGACTGTCTTGACCTGTGACGTGGACCAGGACGGTACCGAAGCCGACGGGACGGTCCGGTTCGGCCTCGACGGGCACGACTACGAGATCGAGCTCTGCGCCGATCATCTCGACGAGTTCAACGAGAGGGTGCGCCCTTACGCCGAGCTCGGGCGTCGGACCGACGTCGACCAGCGCCGCCGGCGCAGCCCCCGGGCGGTGGCCGTCCCGG
>JBOGGR010000387.1:0-8957 GCA_050744025.1 Acidimicrobiales bacterium | reverse complement strand
GGGCGGCGGTAGTGCCCGACGCTGGCGGGGACGGGTGTCCCAGGGACCAGCTTGGGGTCGGCTTCCGGCTCGCCGGGCACGACGCGGAGCGGGAGCACCCCGGCCCACACCGGCTCGTCGAGGTCGGCCTCGTCGTCGAGGGGAGGCCCGGTGCGGATCTTGGCCGAGGCGCTCTCGATCCGAAAGGCCACCACCTTGGTGGCAGCCAGCTCCTTGCGGGTGTGACGGCGCAGGTCGGCTGTGCGGCCCGGGACCAGGTGCTCGACGACGAGGTCCAGCGCAGCCAGGTGCTCGTCGGCATCGCTGACCAGGTGGGCCTGTCCGAACGCCATCACCGAGCGGTAGTTGAGCGAGTGGCTGAAGGCGACGCGGGCCAGGACCAGCCCGTCCACCAGGGTCACGGTCACGCAGGCCCGCGCCCCCGGGGACAGTGCCCGCAGGAGGCCGGCAGCCGGCGACCCGTGGAGGTACAGGGTGTCCCCGGACCGCGCGTACACCATGGGGACCACGACCGGGCCCTCCTCGGCGCAGAACCCGACGTGGGCGACCAGTCCCTCGTCCAGGACGGCCCAGACCTGCTCCCGGTCGTAGCGGGCCCGCTCCGGATGGCGGCGGATGCGAGTGGTTGGATTTTCGTTATAGTACGTCATAGTGGAAGTGCCAGTACAATACCAGATCGCCGGGAAGACCGCCAGGGAGATCGCCACCAGCGTCGAGGCCGGCGTGCGGACAGGGCGCCTCTCCCCCGGCCAGCCGGTGCCAACGATCCGGGATCTGGCCGGGGAGCTGGGGGTGAGCCCTGCTACCGTCGCCGCCGCCTACCGGGACCTGCGGTCATGGGGGCTGGTCCTCGGCGACGGGCGACGGGGGACACGCGTCCGTGGCCAGCCCCCCGTAGCCGGCCCCGCTCCTCCCCGCCTTCCCCCCGGCGTGCGGAACCTGGCGTCGGGCAACCCCGACCCGGCCCTCCTGCCCCCCATCCCGGCCTTCGGAGCGGACCCGCCCGCCCTGGCGCCCAGGCAGGGGGCTCGGCGGTCGGGGAACGGCCGGCTCTACGGCGAGCCCGCCGTCCACCCACACCTCCGGGACCTCGCCGCCGAGCAGCTCGCCGCAGACGGCGTCGACCCCATGCACCTGGCCGTCGTGAGCGGCGCCCTCGACGGCGTCGAGCGGGCCCTCGGCGCGGGGTTGCGCCCGGGGGAGCTGGTCGCCGTGGAGGACCCCTGCTACCCCCCGGTACTAGACCTCCTGGCAGCCATGGGCCTCGAGCCCCTCCCCGTGCCCGTCGACGCCACGGGCCTTCGCCCCGAGGCGCTGGCCCGGAGCCTTGCCGCCGGCGCGACGGCCGTGGTGGCGACGCCCCGTGCTCAGAACCCGACGGGCGCCGCCTGGACACGCCGGCGGGCGGCCGATCTGACCCGGGTCCTGCGGCCCTTCCCCGACGTGCTCGTGGTCGAGGACGACCACGCCGGGCCGATCGCCGGGGCGCCGGCCCACACGCTCGGACGGGGTCGGGGCCGTTGGGCCACCGTCCGGTCCGTGTGCAAGTCGCTCGGGCCCGACCTGCGCCTCGCCGTCCTGGCCGGCGACCCGACCACGGTCGCCAGGGTGGAGGGTCGCCAGGCGCTGGGGCCGGGATGGGTCAGCCACGTCCTCCAGGGCCTGGTGGCGGACCTCTGGTCCGACCCGGCTACCGGGCCCCGGCTGGGGGCGGCAACCACCGTCTACGCCCGGCGGCGCCTGGCCCTGCTGAGGGCCCTCTCGGGCCGAGGCATCCCGGCCACCGGCCGATCCGGGCTCAACGTGTGGGTTCCGGTCCGGAGCGAGCACGCCGCCGTCGCCGGCCTGCTGGAGGCGGGGTGGGGCGTCGCCCCCGGCGAGCGGTTCCGGCTGGCCTCCCCCCCCGGCGTCCGCATCAGCGTCGGCCGCCTGGAGCCCGGGGAGGCCGGGCGCCTGGCCGCCGACCTGGCCGCCTGCCTGGGCCGCCGGGGCGCCCGGCTGGCCTGAACGCCCGGCGGAACGCCCGGCAGCCCGCCGGCGGGACGGGAGTGGCCAGCCCCCCGGGAGTCAGCCGGACGCTGTTTCTCCGAGAGAGCCCGGCGACGCGCCCTCGCCGAGCCGCTCGCGGAACCACTCGAGGATCAGCTCGGCCCGCTGCACCCGGTGGCGGGGCGCGCCCGAGCGGGACAGCTCGTGGGTCTCGCCCGGGAAGCGGACCAGCACGGGGTCGCGGCCGAGCAGGCGGAGGGCCACGAACAGCTCCTCGGCCTGGTTGACGGGGCAGCGCAGGTCGTCCTCGGAGTGCAGGATGAGCACGGGCGTGGTCATGGCGTCCACGTAGGTGATCGGGGACTGGCGCAGGTAGGCGTGCGGGTCCTCGAGGTGGGTGTGCCCGATGTAGGCCCGGAAGGCGGTGGCGATGTCGGAGTTGTGCTCGAGGGTGAGGAGGTTGTTGCAGGCCCGCTCCGAGCAGGCGGCCCGGAACCGGTCGGTGTGGCCGATGACCCACGACGTCATGTAGCCGCCGTAGGAGCCGCCGAGGACGCCGAGGCGGTCGGGGTCGACCCAGGCGAAGCGCCGGCAGGCCTCCTCGACGCAGGCCATGACGTCCTCGTAGTCGACCCCGCCCCACCCCGACCCGGGATCCGTGCCGCATTCCGGCCAGCGGACGGCCCTGCCCCAGGCCTCGCTGTAGCCCGAGCTGCCCCGGGGGTTGCAGTACACCACCCCGAAGCCGGCGCCCGCCTCGAGCTGGAACTCGTCGAAGAACCGGTTGCCGTACTGGGTGAACGGGCCGCCGTGGACGTTGAGCAGCGTCGGGTGGCGCCGCCCGGCCTCGGCCCCCGCCGGCGCCATGGCCCAGCACTCGACCTCGGTGCCGTCGGCCGACCTGGCCACGAACCTCTCCGGAGCGACCAGGTCGACCCTGGCTGCGAACGCCCCGGTGAGATCGGTGAGACGCCGCTCGACCCCTTCCGCCAGGCCGTCGTTCTGAGAAATGGGCCTGGATGCTGGCACCTCGGGCTGCCCACGCCCGCCCCGTTGCTGCGGTGCCGGTCCCACGCCCGTCGTCACCAGCTCGGGGAAGGTCGTCGGCGTCGTGGCGACGAAGGCCAGGGTCCCCCCGGCCCAGTCCCAGCCCCTGACGCAGCGGTCGCCGGAGAGGATCGGCTCGGGCCTGGCGCGGCCGGCGGCGTCGGCCCGGTACACGTGGACGTTGCCGGCGTCCTCCACGCCGAACACCACGTCGCCGCCCATCCAGGCCGGGGGCCGGGTCGCGCCGAACGGGGCGCACGTGCGGTCCAGCGCCTCGGTCAGGGTGACCCGGCGGCCCGAGGCGAGGTCGAGCACGCCCACCTGTGTGTGGCGGGGCTCGTCCGCCGGCGTGGGGCTGCAGAGGTAGGCCAGGTGGCGGCCGTCGGGCGACCAGGCCGGGGCGGTGTACTCGGCCAGCGTCTCGGTGAGGCGCTCGGGCTCGCCGCTGCCGTCCGCCGCCACCGCCCACAGGTCCACAGCCCGGTCCAGGTCCCAGGTGTCGTGGCGACCGGACGCGAACGCGATCCTCGTGCCGTCGGGGGACCAGGCCGGGCCCTCGGCCTGGAAGTCGCCGGGCGAGAGGGACCGGGGACGGGCCGAGCCGTCCGCCGGCACGACGAAGACGCGGGTGGGCCGGTCGAGGACCCACCCCGGGCCGTTCCGCCGGGAGAACAGCCGGGTCACCCGGCGGGGGGGCATGTCCTTCTCCCGGCGGTCCTCCCCCGGCTTGCCGTAACGGTCCTCGTCCCGGTCACGGGCCACGAACGCGATCGTCGTCCCGTCGGGCGACCAGGCCAGCTCCTCGATCCGCTCCGGCCACCTGCAGACCCGCTGGCGCTCGCCCCCTCCGACAGCCCGGACCACGCTCAGCTCCCACGTGCCGGCGTCCTCGTGGCCGACGAGCGCAAGGTGGCAGGAGTCGGGAGCCCATCGCGGGTGACGGTCCTCCTTCCCGCCGGTGAAGGCAAGGGCCGGGGCGGGGCCGCCCGCCGGGGCCAGCCAGATGCGGGCCCGGTACTCGTTGGCCTCGAGGTCGACGTCCTGGACCGAGAACGCCACCCACGCGCCGTCGGGGGAGACCCTGGGGTCCTCCGCCTGCCGCAGGCCGCCGATGTCCCCAGGTGTCATCCCTGCCATGGCGCCTCGACCTCCTTGTCGTCGCCGTGCCCCTGCAACTGGCAGGATAGGGGGAGTGCCCGGCCGTTCGCTGCACCACCGGCCCGACTCGCCCCGCGGCCCGGGCGATGCGTTATGCGCGATGCCTGACAGCTGTTAGTATCGTGCCATGACCTCGAGCGCCGTCATCCTGGTGGTGGCCGTCTTCCTGGCCAGCTGCGTCGAGATGGTGGAGGCGCTCACCATCGTGCTCGCCGTCGGGGTGACCCGCGGCTGGCGCTCCACCATGGAGGGCGTGGCCGTGGCCGTGGTGGCCCTGGGGGTCCTGATCGCCGCCCTCGGTCCGGCCATCGTGATCTACGTGCCCCTCGACGTGCTGCGGGTCGTCGTGGGGGCCCTGCTGCTGGTGTTCGGCCTCCAGTGGTTGCGCAAGGCCGTGCTACGGGCCACCGGCCACAAGGCCAAGCACGACGAGGACGCCATCTACCGCCGGGAGGTCGAGCGCCTGTCGGCCGAGCCGAGGCCGGCCGGCGGGAGGGACGCCACGGCGTTCACCGTGGCCTTCAAGGGCGTGTTCCTGGAGGGGACCGAGGTCATAGTCGTGGTCCTCACCCTCGGCATCACCGACCACCGCCTCGGGCTGGCCGTGGCGGCGGCGGCGGCCGCGGTGGTGCTGATCGGCGTGATCGGGGTCGTCGTGGCGAAGCACCTCTCCGGGGTGCCGGAGAACGCCATGAAGATGGGGGTCGGCCTCATGCTGGTCAGCTTCGGGACCTTCTGGATGGGCGAGGGCGTCGGGGTGGCCTGGCCCGGCTCCGACCTGTTCATCCTCGCTCTCATCGCCGCCTACGGGGTGACGGCGTGGCTGGCCGTTTCCACCCTCAACCGCTCCGGGAGCGCCCGTGCGCGTGCATCCCTCTCCTAGTCCGGCGAGCGCGGGCCGGCGCTACGTGGTGGCCTTCGGGAGGTTCTGGTGGGAGTTCCTCATCGGCGACACGCCCGAGCTGTTCGTCGGCATGCTGATCGTGCTCGGCATCGCCGCCGGGCTGGCGACTCTCGGCCGGGTGGCAGCCGTGGTGGTCGTCCCCCTGGCCGTCATCGCCCTCCTCCTCGGCAGCGTGGCCAGGGGCCGGGCAGGCCACTAGGGAATCCCCCACCAGCCAGGCCAGGGCCGCCGGGCCGGCCTGCCTGCTGCGACCTGCCCATCCCCGGCGCTCCTATGGTGCTCGCGTGAGAACCGCGAGCGGGCGCCAGGCCCGGCCGCTGCTGGGCCCACGGGGTCGCCATGCCAAGCCATGGCTCGGCTCGCGTGGGGACCTCAGGGTGCCCCAGGTCACGGCCACCTTCTGGGTCGTGAAGGGGCTGTCGACCGCCATGGGAGAGGCCACCTCGGACTTCCTGGTCCATGCGATACCTCCTGTGCTCGCCGTCGGGATGGGCTTCGTCGCCTTTGTGATAGCCCTGGCGCTCCAGCTCAGGAAGGGCCGCTACGTCGCCTGGACGTACTGGCTGGCGGTGGTCATGGTGGGCACCTTCGGGACGATGGCCGCGGACGTCCTCCACGTCGCCCTCGGGGTGCCGTACGTCATGTCGACCGCGCTCTACGCCGCCCTGCTCGCCGCCGTGTTCCTCACCTGGCGGAGGACCGAGAGGACCCTGTCGGTGCACACCATCGACACCCCCAGGCGGGAGCTGTTCTACTGGTCCGCCGTCGTGGCCACCTTCGCCATGGGCACGGCTCTCGGAGACTTCACCGCCTACGACCTGCACCTCGGGTACTTCCCCTCGGCGGCGCTCTTCGCAGGGATCATCCTCGTCCCCACCATCGGCTACCGCTTCCTGCGCTGGAACGAGGTCTTCTCGTTCTGGTTCGCCTACGTCATGACCCGGCCCCTCGGCGCCTCGGTCGCAGACGGCCTTGGGAAGCCGACGAGCGTCAGCGGGCTGGGCCTGGGCGAGGGCTGGGTGGCCCTCGGCCTGGGTGCGGTGATCCTCGTGCTGGTCGCCTACCTCGCGGTCACCGGCGCCGACCGCCAGGACCAGGAGGAGCCCCTCGGGAGGGCGCTCGGCGCTCTCGGGCGGCAGTACCGGCCGCCGGTCCGACCGGGGAGCTAGTAGCCCAGCGACTCGTACCGGCGCTCCCACGCCTGGTGGCGGCGCTTGGCGTCCTGCACGAAGGGCGTCCAGGCGATCCCGCGGATCAAGGCCTGGTTGATGTCGGAGACCGGCCTGCGCATCGGGCGCACGACGTCCGCGAACAGCACCACCCTGATCTCGTCGCTGTCGTTCCAGGCCTTGTGGCGATAGCCGTCGTCGAACATCAGGCTCTTGCCTTCCTGCCAGTGGCGGGTCTCGCCGTCCACCTCGATGCCGCAGCTCTCGGGAGGCTCGGGCACGCGCAGGGCGAGGTGGTAGCGCACGACGCCCCGGTACGGTCCCCGGTGGGGGTCGATGTGCTTGCCCGGCATGAGGATGGAGAAGAAGGCAGTGGTGAGGCCGGGAATCTGGTCGAGGAGGGCGGCGCTGCGGGGGCAGCGGGCGCGGGCCTTCTCCGAGCGGAAGCCGTAGCCCATGAAGAAGAAGCTCTTCCACTGGTCGTCCACGCTGAGCGGGCCGACGTCGGGCGTGATCTCCTGGATGTTGGGGAGGTCGCTGCGGTGCCTCAGCAGCTCGTCCAGGTCGGCCCGCATGTCCTTCCAGCCGTCCTCCAGGATGGACGTCCAGGGGAAGTCGGCGGGGTCCAGGAACGGCGTCGTCGGGACCGTAGAGGCGCGCAGGAAGACCTTCTCCACGCCGTACAGCAGCCGCTCGCTCGACTCGAACACGGTCTTGCGCAGCTGCCTCACGGTCTCGGACATGCTCTCTCCTTCATCGCTGGTCACTACCTCCAAGGCCGGCGCCTCCCACCCTCTGACCCTGCCGGCGGAGGGAGTGGGATTCGAACCCACGGGGGCTCGCGCCCCAAGGCTTTTCAAGAGCCTCGCATTCGGCCGCTCTGCCATCCCTCCGGGACAGTGACACTGTCAGGGTACCTGCCCGACCTGGCCCCGGAGCGAGTCGAGCCAGGCGCCGGCGGCCGACCACGCCGCGGCTGCCTCCTCCCGCCTGGCGAGCCCGTCACCCCCGCCCACCGCGTAGGAGCCGAGGAGCTTGACCTCCGACAGCCGGGCGTGGAGGTCCCGCAGGCAGTCCGCCACCACCTCGTCGCCGATGTGGCCCTCCAGGTCGATGATGAAGCAGTACTGGCCGAGCCCTCCCTTGGTGGGCCGCGACTCCAGCTTGGTCAGGTTGATGTCGCGGGCCGCGAACTGGCCGAGGATGGCGTGCAGGTTGCCGGGCCGGTCGGCGTGCTGGAAGCAGACGATGCTCGTGCGGTCGTGCCCGGTCGGCGCCGGGATCCCCGAGCGCCCCACCAGCACGAAGCGGGTCTGGTTCCCCGGATGGTCCTCCACCGCCTCGGCCAGCACGTCCAGCCCGTAGAGCTTGGCCGCCAGGCGCGTGGCGATGGCGGCGGTCCCGGGCGTGCGCTCCTCGCCCAGCTGGCGGGCGGCGTCGGCCGTGGAGTTGGCCGCCAGGACCTGGGCCCCGGGCAGCACCCGGGCCAGGTAGCGACGGCACTGGGCCGAGGCGTGGGGGAACGAGACCACCCGCCCCACGTCTCGGAGGCCCGTCCCTGGCGGGGCCAGCAGGTGGAGATGGATGTCCAGCACCACCTCCCGGCGGATCAACAGGTCGAAGTCGAACACCAGGCTGTCGATGGTGGCCGGGACCGTCCCCTCGATCGAGTTCTCGATGGGAGCGAAGCCGAGCTCCGCCGAGCCGTCCTGAGCGGCCCTCAGCACCTCGGGGATGCTGGCCAACGGCACGAGGGCCCGCTCCGCCAGGTCGACCTGGCCGAGGAGCGCCTCCTCGGTGAAGGTCCCGGGCGGGCCGAGGTAGGCGACCGTGCCGGAGCTGGCCATCACGGGCAGGATAGTAAGGCCATGGACGAGCCCACCCTGCGACGGCTGCTGGAGGACGTGCGAGCCGGTGCGCTCTCGGCCGACGACGCCGTGAGCCGCCTCCGCCGGCTTCCCTACGCCGATCTCGGCTTCGCCCGGGTCGACCACCACAGGGCGCTGCGACAGGGCGCCGCCGAGGCCGTCTACGGCCCGGGCAAGTCCCCCGGCCAGTGCGCCCTCATCGTGGCCGAGCTGCTGGCCGAGCAGGGAGGCGGCCCCGTCCTCCTGACCCGGGCCAACAACGCCCAGGCGGCGGCGGCCGTCGGGGCCAACCCGGGGGGCGCCGTGACCTGGGTAGACGAGCGGGCCATCGTCGTCTGGCGCCCGGCCCCGGCCCGGCCCGGCCGCGCCCTCGTCGTCACGGCCGGCACCGCCGACCTCCCCGTGGCCAGGGAGTGCCTGGCCACGCTCGGGGCGTACGGGTTCGGCCACCACCTGTTGGCCGACTGCGGCGTCGCCGGCGTCCACCGCCTGCTGGCCAGCGTGGACGACCTGGCCGAAGCCGACGCCGTGGTCGTGGTGGCCGGCATGGAAGGAGCCCTGGCCAGCCTGGTGGCCGGCATCACCCCCGCCCCGGTCGTGGCCGTGCCCACCAGCGTCGGGTACGGCGCCGCCCTCGAGGGAGTGACCGCGCTCCTCGCCATGCTCTCGTCGTGCGCCGCCGGCATGACCGTGGTCGGCATCGACAACGGCTTCGGCGCCGCCTGCGCCGGGGCCCGCCTCCTCCGGGGACCGCAGAGCCCGGGTGGGGCGGCGCAGCCGCGGGGGACACGGCCTGGTTCCACTGCTTCGCCGGCATCGCGG
>JBOGGR010000386.1:0-4656 GCA_050744025.1 Acidimicrobiales bacterium | reverse complement strand
CGGTGCGCGACACCGCCTCCACGATGAAGGCCCGGATCTCCTCGGCCAGGGCCTCCAGCTCGGCGGACGACAGGGCCCTCAGGTCGGCTGGGCACTCGATGCGCTCGAGGATCACGGGCGGGGCTCCTGGAGCTGTGGGAGCGCGGTGAAGAGGTCGAAGAGCCAGAGGGCGAACCGGCCCCCACGGCTGCTGCCTGGTCCCTCCATGTGTCGTTACTCCCTCCTGGCCGGCCCCGGTGCCGCCGGCCCACATGATGTGAGAGTGACTACCCGGTCATGTTCTTTGCTCAAACTATCATCTCTTCACGCCGTGCCCAAGGACCTGGCGCCCGGACCGGGGTCCCCGACGAGGTGGCGGATGCCGATCAGCAGGGCGTCGCCGACCACCCGCCGGTCGGCGCCCTCGGCCGCCGGGGCCCTCAGGTGGGCCCGGACCACCCGGCGCAACTCGGCGAACACGGCCTGGGCCACCCTGGCGTGGCCGGGGCGGCGCTGGGCCGCCAGGGCCAGGAGCTCCAGCATGAGCGGCAGGTGGGGGGTGATGGCCCGCCCGAGGGCCAGGGTTGCCTCCTCCTCGCTCATGCCGCCCGTCCCGCCCGCGTCGTCGCAGGCCCCGCTGGCTGTCGCGAACGCCAGGGCGGCCTCGTCACCTGCCGCCTTGGCCGTCGCGAAGAACAGGTCCTCCTTCGACCGGTAGTGCCGGTAGAAGGAGCCCTTCGCCAGCTTCGCCGAGCGGCATACGTCGTCCACCCTCACCTCGGCGAAGCCATGCCGGGAGAAGGCGTCGATGCCGGCCCGCAGGAGCCGGGCGGCCGGGGCACGGCGTGCGCCGGCGCCGAGCTGGGTCTCGGCCACCGTGTCCCACATCTCGGGGCGGAAGGCCTGGTCGTCGGGCATCTTGGACAGGCTGGGGAGGAGGCGCCGGATCTCCGCCAGGGGCAGGTGGCGGCGCTCCCGCAGGAGGCGGACGATGCGAAGAGCCTGCTCGTGGCGGCGGTCGTACAGGAAGCGGTTGGCAGCCGCCCGGTGGGGAGGCGGCAGCAGCCCGAGGCGCCGGTAATGGCGGACGGTCGCCGGGCTGGCGCCCGTCCTGCGCACCAGCTCCCCCATGGAGAACCGCTCCCCGGCGCTCACCGGCCCGGCCCCTCGCGAGGCCGGCCTGGCGGGCGCCCCCTGGACCGGCCTCCCGAGCCCGCCACTGGTCCGCCCCCGCGCCGGGGTCGCCGGCCGGGCACCCGCCCAGCTCGTGGCGGGCACCCCCCTGCGCCTGGGTAGCGTGGGGGCGGGAAGGAGGGGCGCATGCGCCAGGTCGCCGTGGTCACCGACTCGAATGTCTGCCTGCCGGCTCCGTTGGTCGATACCTTGGGCATCCGGGTGCTCCCGATCACCGTCCACCTGCCGGGCGCCGACTGCCTGGACGGGGAGGACGCCCTTTCGTCTCGCGTCTACGCGGCCCTGGACGACGACCAGCCTGTCAAGTCCAGCCCACCGTCGGTGGCAGAGTACCTCGCGGCCATCGAGGAGGCCGATGCGGGCGCGGTGGTGGTGGTGACGCCTGCGGTGGAGTTCACCTCCATGCACACCTATGCCTCGCTGGCCTGTGAGCTGGCTGGCCGGCGGGCGGTGGCCGTGGACTCGCGCACGGCGGCGGCCGGGGCCGGCCTGGTGGCGCTGGCCGGGGCTCGGGCGGCGTCCGAGGGAGGGTCTCTCGAGACCGTGCTGCGGGTGGTCGAGGAGGCGTCCACCCGGGTGGACCTGGTCGCGTCGGTGGCCGAGCTCCGGACGCTGTGGCGCCGTGGCCATGTGGCGTCCCAGGTCCTGGACCAGCCCGGGCGGGAGGGACAGGCCCGGCCCCGCACGCTGTTCCGGTTCCGGCGGGGGGCGGTGGAGGCCCTCGACCCGGCGCCGTCGGCGGAGGCCGCGCTCGACGCCGTATGGGCCCGGTGGGCCGGGGGCGGCGGCCCGGGCGCCACCAGCTGCGTTGTCTTCCACGCCGACGACCCGGAGCTGGCTGCCCGGCTCGAGGCCAGGCTCGGGAGCGTCAGCTTCGTGTCCGGGTTCAGCGCCGCCATGGGGATCCACACGGGGCGCGGGGTGGTGGGCGCCGCCTGGCTGCCTGTCCCACCCTGAGCCGTGACGGGCGGCGCCCCGCCAGGCCCGCCGCCGGCCGGGCGCATATGACGATCCGATGACGGTTGAGACAAGATCGGGTTCGCTCCGTATTCCCAGTCGGGTCGAGGGGTAGGACCGGCCCGGCATCGTCAGCCCGAGAAAGGCGGAACACTAGAGGTGAGACCACTCAGACACTTAACGAGCCGCGCCTGGCACCTGGTCAGCGCCGCGCTCATCGCCCTCCCCCTGGCCGGCCTGGCCACCCTGACGCTCGCGTTCGGGAGCCCAGGCATGGCGTACGCGTCCAGCTCGTCTGCTGGGCTCCCGCCGTCGGCCAGCCCTCCGGGCGGGACGACCATCG
Source organism: Acidimicrobiales bacterium (assembly GCA_050744025.1). GTDB lineage: Bacteria > Actinomycetota > Acidimicrobiia > Acidimicrobiales > JAJPHD01 > JBOGGR01. The sequence continues at coordinate 2,183 of JBOGGR010000386.1, read as the reverse complement.
ACCCGCTCCAGTACCAGTGCACGGTGGACGCCCCTTCGTGCAACGCCGTGGGGACCACCCACGACTTCTACAACGGCACCAACACCGAGGCCCTGTACACCGAGGGCTTCTTCTGCGACAAGTCAGTGTCCTCGCACTCGTCCAACGGCTGCGAGGCCGGGGCCAAGTACAACAACCTGCCCCCGGGCGTGCCGAACGCCAGCAACACGGACCCGCTCTACATCCCGGTGCCGCTGTTCAAGTCGTCCGAGCTGTCGACGCCGGGCCCAGCAGAGCTCCAGTGCCCGGCCACCGCGCCCTGCATCGACCACCCGCACAGCATCGACCTGTCGCGGCTGGCGTCCACGCTGGACCCGATCCTCGGCACCACGCCCACCCAGCTGCAGAGCACGCCGCTTCCGGGCCATGACCACGTCATCACCTCCCTCAACAACAACCGGCCGGAGTGGTGGCCGGTGGTCGTGGTCGGCGTGACCAACGAGACGGCGTGGAACGAGATCGTGAGCGCCAAGAGCTACGCCGAGATCCAGACCCTGCAGGCCAACTCCAGCAGCGGCGTGACGGCGAACATCCCGACGAACGTGTTCCTGTACTTCCAGGTGCTGCCGGGGACCGTTCCAGAGGCCAGGGCCAGCGTGACGTCGATGTCGGTACCGCCCAGCGGGACCAACGCCGACGGGACCACGTTCACCAACCTGAAGAACGACTGCACCGAGAACGCCGGCTCCACCTGCGAGAACGTCGGGATCACCCACGACTGGATCAACGGGCAGAACGTCGACGCCCTCTACTCGCAGAACTTCTTCTGCGACAGGTCCGTGTCGTCCAAGGACGCCAACGGCTGCGAGGCCGGCGCCGGCTACAAGGCCCTGCCTCCCGGCGTGAGCAGCGCCACGTTCACCGACCCGCTGTACATACCGGTGCCGCTGTTCAAGCCGGCGCCGAGCTACCTCCAGTGCCAGGCCGGCAAGACGTGCATCGACCACCCGTCGAGCATCGACCTGTCCCGGCTGTCCTCGGTCCTGGACCCGATCCTCGGCACCACGCCGAGCCAGCTGGCCAGCACCCCGCTGCCCGGCCACGACCACATCATCACCACCCGGAACCAGAACCAGCCCGAGTGGTGGCCGGTCGTAGTCATCGGCGTGACGAACCCGAGCTCGTGGGCCGAGATCGAGGCCGCCAAGAGCTACTCCGAGGTCCAGGCCCTCCAGGCCCAGCCCAACAGCGGGGTAACGGCCAACATCCCGACCAACGCGTTCCTCTGGTTCACCACGCTGCCCGGGAACGGGCCCAACACCCCGCCCCCGGGGTCCACGCCCCCGCTGCCGACGACTGGGACCAGCACCACCTGCATGTCGACCCTGCCTCCGGGCTCGGTCGTGGGTGGGGCGGCCACAGCCAACGGCGGTGGCTACTGGGCCGTGGACTCGGCCGGTGACGTGGCTGCCTTCGGCAACGCCCACTGCTACGGGTCGCTGACCGGCATCCACCTGAACGCCCCGATCGTGGGCATCGCGCCGGACCATCAGACCGGCGGCTACTGGCTGGTGGCGTCCGACGGAGGAGTGTTCTCCTTCAACGCCCCCTTCCACGGCTCCGCCGGCAACGTCCACCTGGCCCAGCCCGTCGTGGGCATGGCCGCCACCCCTGACGGCAACGGGTACTTCCTGGTGGCCAAGGACGGCGGGGTGTTCACCTACGGCGACGCCCACTTCCACGGGTCGGTGCCCGGTGTGCTGGCCGCCGGCCAGCAGCTCAACGCACCGGTCGTCGGCATCGCCACCGACGCCGCCACCGGCGGCTACTGGGTGGCGGCGTCCGACGGCGGCGTCTTCTCCTTCGACGCCGCCTTCCACGGCTCCCTCGGGGGCATCCGGCTCAACAAGCCGGTCGTGGGCATCAAGTCGTCCGGCGCCGCCGGCAGTGGCTACCGCATGGTGGCCTCCGACGGCGGGGTGTTCGACTTCGGCTCGGCCGTCTTCCACGGCTCGGCAGGGAACATCACCTTGAACCGCCCGGTCGTCGGCCTCATGGACGACTCTGCCACCGGCGGGTACTGGCTGGTGGCCAGCGACGGTGGGATCTTCTCCTACCAGGCCCCGTTCCACGGGTCGGCCGCCTAGCGGAACCGGCCTTCCATCTGCAGCCCGGCCGGCGCCGGGGAGGGACTACCCCCCCTC
>JBOGGR010000385.1:0-16618 GCA_050744025.1 Acidimicrobiales bacterium | reverse complement strand
GGGCGGGGCCGGCGCCTTTGGGGTGTCGGGTGCCGAGCCCGGCGGCGCCGGCCGGTCGGAGGGACCCCGCCTCGATCGCCCACCGCTCCACTACCACCGCCCCGGGCACGACCAGCTCGGCCGGGCCAAGAGGCTCGCTGGGGCCTCCGTCGCACCACGCCGGCCGCCCGTCTGCCAGCACCACGTCTGCCGGGCCTCCCTCGGCCGCCCCGAGACGGACAGCCCGCCGGGCGTGCCACCAGACCGGGTCGCCCCCATTCCGGCGGGCGTCGTAGGAGTTCGTCCACACGAGGAACTGCAGGCGGTCCCGGGCCAGCTCCAGGCCGGGGTCCAGCCGGTAGGGCTCCCCGGCGACGGTCTCCGCAGCTCTCAGGTCGGCGGGGTCGACAGCGAGCTCCACCGCCACCGGACGCCGGCGCAGCCAGGCCTCGTGGAGCGGCCCGACCAGGGCCATGGGCTCGGCCAGCGCCGCCTCGTCGACCCGGTACCGGGGGCAGCCGGCCCACGGGCCGGGCGCGTCCTCGCCGGGGCCTACGACCACGCCGCGACCGAGCGCAGCTGGACCGGGCACTGGCATCGGCCCACGGTAGCCAGAGCGCCGAGAGGCCATGCCAGGCCGCAGATGCGCACGGCGCCGCCGACCCCCGCCCCGAGCCGGGCCAGCGACGGCGTCGCAGAGCGAGGTGTCCCACGCGCCATGGCCACCGCCTCTCGGCGCTGTAACCTCGCATCTGGAAGATCCAACGACCCTCGAAGGGGGACCATGGTCGTTGCAGCCACGACAGTCGCCATTGTCGCTCTCTTCACGGTGGCCGCCCTCGGAGTGGTGCTGGCTGGGCTGACACGCCACGTCGAGCTCCTGGAGCAGCGATTGGCCATGATGTCGTCGGCCATCCCTACCAGGATCGGCCGTCTGGGCCTGAGGGTGGGGAGCCCGGCCCCTTCCTTCGATGGGCCCCGACTCGACGGTACTCGTTTCGCCAGCTCCCAACTGGTCGGAGTCCCGCACCTGGTCCTCCTCGCCCATCCCGGTTGCGAGCCCCGCGAGACACAGGTGAGCCGGTATCGAGAAGGAGGTTCCTATGGGGCAGGCGGAGGTCTGGCCATGCTGGGTCTCTCGAAGTTCGCCCACCTCGTCAAGGCCCGGCCCCCACCGTCGCGAGCCTGAGCTCGACCCCAGCGTCGGCTGCGCATGGACAATTCGTGGGCCAGCTCCCCGCGGGACTGAGTCCCTATGACGGGTCGAACCCTGACTGCTGCATGGTCTATTGCTATCCCCTCGGCTGTGACAGCTGTAGCCCTGGGTACGCCAACTTCCATTGTACTGGTTGCGGATACAACTTCAGGTCGTGCATGAAGGGCTGCCGATCGATAACATATTGTGCTGGGTGACCTGCTTGCCGGCACCGTGCCTCGGTGCAGTGGCCGAGCCGCTCTGAGCCGAGCCGTTCTGAGCCCAGCCCGCTGCTCCGCTCCCGAGCACCGGTCGCCGGCCTGATCTCGGCCCGTGTCCCTCTTCCGGTTTGCCTGGCGCCAAGCATGGGCCGCACGGGGCCGGACCCTGGCGCTGGCCACAGGGGTGCTGGTCGCCGCGGTGGCGTTCGTGGCCCTGATCTCCACCGTCACCACCAGCCGCCTCCAGGTGCACCGCCTAGCCGCCAGCCACTTCCGACCGGCGTACGACATCCTCGTGCGCCCGCCCCACTCACAGACCCACCTGGAAGCGACCCGACACCTGATCGCCGAGAACTACCTGTCCGGCCTGTTCGGGGGCATCACCACGGCGCAGTGGCACGAGATTTTGCACACAGCCGGGGTGTCTGTAGCCGCCCCCATCGCGAATGTCGGCTACGTGCTGCTCTACGCCGACGTCAACCTACCAGTGCCCGTCAACCGTGACCCGGTCCAACTCTACCGGGTGAAGGTCACCTGGCGCACCTACAACGGCCTGGCGCACTTTCCGGGCGCAGTGGACTACGTATACGTGAACAGGGTCGATCCCTTCTTGAACGTCATGCCGTACGGCCCAGTACAGGTGCCTCGTGGCGGCAATACGTTGGACGTCTGCATACATTACGTCGCCAGTGAGCCGTCCACTCCCCTTGCCCCCTTTGATTGGCTGTCATGCTTCTCGACCAGGAACCCGGGGGCCAGCTCGTTGCCCGGGAAACCGCCGGGGGCCATCGTGTTCTTCCAGTTCCCCTTGCTGGTGACGGGCATCGACCCCCACCAGGAGGCCCTGCTCCTCCATCTGCCCTCCACAGTGGTCGCGGACCGCTACCTGAAGGAAGGGGAGGGTCTTCTTCCTCCACCGGCATGGGAGACGACCGAGCATCTGATCCAGGATCAGCAGGTCCCGGTCCTGGTGTCGACCCGGAGCTTCCTCGGCGAGTCGTTGACCGGCACCGTCCAGCGTCTGCGGATCCCAGCCGGTGTCGACGTGGGCGCCACCCTCGCCGCCTCCGACACCAAGGCCACTGCGTTCCTCCAGGGGCTGTCCGGCGTCCAGGTGGGCATGGTCGAGGCCACCCCGGCGGACGCGTACCGGCGACTCTCGGCGACCCTCGAGGACCCGAGAAGCTCTCCCGGGGATCTTCCCGGCAACGTGCTTGGGACGAACATGTGCTGGACCCCGTCCCCGGTGCGCTACCGGGTAGTCGGGCCCGCGCACCTGACGGCCCGAACCACGACCAACCCCCCCCAGCATCTGGAGCGCGCCGGCCTACGGACCCGTCTCCGCCGTCGCCCCGCCGGGCAGCGGAGGGACCCAGTTCCGGAGACTGACTGACCACGCCGGCAACAACAACGCCTTTCCCGGCACCAACTTGTTCCGCACCCCCACGTTCCTCGCCGTGGGCACGTTCGACCCCGACAAGCTGCCGGGGTTCAGCCCCCTCAACGAGGTGCCCCTCGAGTCCTACTACCCGCCCCTGGTCACCGGGGCGACTCCGAAGGACCGGGACCTGCTCGGCCACCGGCCCGTGGGCCCGTCGATGAACCTGGGCGGGTACCTGACCCAGCCCCCGCTCCTCCTGACCACGCTGAAGGCGGCTGAGGCCTTCCAGTCGTCGGCCCGCTACACAGGGGGCCACCCCAGGGCCCCCATCAGCTCCATCCGGGTCCGGGTGACGGGCGTGAGCGGCGACAACGCCGCCAGTCGCGCCGCATCGCCCAGGTGGCCACGACCATCCACAAGGAGACCGGGCTCTCGGTGCAGGTGACGGCGGGGTCTTCGCCGACGCCCATCGACGTGACCCTGCCCGCAGGCTCCCACGGGCGTCCTGCGCTCACCGTGTCCCAGGGCTGGGTGAAGGAGGGGGCGGTGGTCCACCTGGTCCAGGCGGTGGATGGGAAGTCCCTGGCCCTCTTCCTCCTCATCTTGGTGGTGGCGAGCCTGTTCCTCACGAACTCGACGGCCGCTGCCGTGCGCGTCCGCCGGTCCGAGCTGGCCACCTTGGCCGCCCTCGGATGGTCGCCGGGCCAACTGGCGCGAGCCGTGCTCTTCGAGGTGGCCGTCGTGGGCGGGGCCTCGGGGGCGGTGGGGGTGGGCCTGGCTGCCCTCTTGGTCTGGGCTCTACGCCTTGGTCTCCCCCTCGCCTACACGCTGCTCGCCATCCCTGTGGCGCTGGTCCTGGCCGTGGTGGCTGCCCTCGGGCCAATGAGGTCGGCGGCCCGCTCGGAGCCGACGGCCGCGTTCGTCCCCCCGGTCCTGACGGGGCACCGCCACCGGGCGCGCCGTGTGTGGCAGCTGGCCTGGGCAGGGGTCACGCGGCGCCCCGGATGGGCCCTGATGGGGGCCCTCGGGCTCGGGCTCGGCGTGGCCGCCACGACGGTCATCGTCGGCATAGAGCTGGCCTTCCGGGGCCAGGTCGTGGCGACCCTGCTGGGAGCAGCGGCCGCGCTCCAGGTGCAGGCCCCAGACCTGGCGGCAGCCGCTCTGGCCGCTGCCCTCGGGGCGGCCAGCGTGGCCAACGTCCTGGCCCTGGACCTAACCGAGCGCGCCGGGGAGTGGGCGGCGCTGTCGGCAGCGAGCTGGACTCCCTCCCAGCTCCTCGTCCTCGGCAGCCTCCAGGGTCTGGCCCTGGGGGCCCTGGAGGCCCTGGGTGGAGCTGTGGTGGGTTGGGCCGTGGGCTTCGGCCTCACCGGCAGCCCGGGCGCGCTGGTGATACCGGCGGTGCTGGCCGGTGTGGGGGGGCTGGTACTCACGGCTCTGGCCCTGGTGGTCCCCCTGGTAGTCCTGGGCCGGCGCGACCCCCTTGTCGCCCTGGCCAGGGAGTGATCGGGTGGCCGGAGTGACAGTGGAAGTGAGAGGGCTCGAGCGGGAGTACCAGGCTGGGCGGGGCGCGATGCAGACGGCTCTGGACGGGATCGACCTCCACATCGATGCCGGCGAGCTGGTGGCGGTCACGGGGCCGTCCGGGTCGGGCAAGTCCACCCTGTTGCACCTCGTGGGCGGCATGGACGCTCCCACCGCCGGGACGGTGCAGGTCGGGGACTGGCACCTGGAGACCCTCGGCCCCACCGCCCGGGCCCGCTACCGCCGCCACGTCGGATTCGTGTTCCAGGCCTTCCACCTCCTCTCCACGCTCGGGGCACTGGAGAACGTGCTGGCCCCTCTGATCCCGTCGCGCCCGGGACGAGCCGAGGCCGAGCGCGCCCGCCGCCTGCTCGGCGAGGTCGGCCTGGCCGGGAGGGAGGACGCCCTGCCCTCGGAGCTGTCCGGGGGCGAGCAACAGCGGGTCGCCCTAGCCCGGGCGCTCATCGCCGACCCTCCTCTCCTACTGGCCGACGAGCCCACCGGCAACCTGGACAGCGTGGCAGGCACCCAGATCATGGACCTGGTCCTCGACCTGCGGGCTCGCCTCGGGACCACCGTGGTTGTGGCCACCCACGACCCCGAGGTGGCAGCCCGCTGCGCCCGGGTGGTGCGGGCTCCGAGACGGGCGCCTCGACCAGCCTCGGCCGGAGCCCTGAGCGGCTTGCGGTGTGGAGGCTCGGTGGCGGAGAGGTCGTTGTCGATGGTCTTGGGCACCCGCCTCCAGCCGTCGGCGAAGCCGGCCAGGAGGTCGCCGAAGCCGACCTCATCCTCACACCATCTCCAGCCCGGACAGAGCCGCGATCGCAGCCCACCGGGCACCGGCCATGTCCCTGTCGGAGACGATGGCGAGGGCGGCCAGCGCTGCCTGCTCACGCCTCGGCGACCTTGGTGAGGCACCACTCGGAGAAGCGCGGGCCGCCATGCCCGCCGCCTGTACCAGTGGCGCCGTCCCTCCAGTCAGCCTGCCCGGACGACGCGTCCGTCGGCCAGGCGGATGATGCGGTCGCAGCGGGCAGCGACGGTGGGGTCGTGGGTGGCTACCAGCAGCGTGGTGCCGTGCTCGGCGCGCATCGACAGCAGCAGGGAAACGATCTCGGCTCCGGTGGCCGTGTCGAGGTTGCCGGTGGGCTCGTCGGCGAGGACTACCACCGGGTCGTTGATGAGGGCCCGGGCGATGGCGACGCGCTGCTGCTCGCCGCCGGACAGCTCGGCGGGGATGGCCCGCTCCCGCCCGGACAGGCCCACGCGCTCCAGCAGGGCTCGGGCCCTGGGGGCTGGGTCCCGGCGCAGGTGGAGAGGAAGCAGGGGGGCCAGGACGTTGTCCAGGACGGAGAGGGCGGAGAGGAGGTGGAAGCGCTGGAACACGAAACCGACCCGGCGCCTGTAGGCGGGGCTGGCCGAGCGGCTGAGGTCGTGCACTGCCGTGTCCCCGACCTGGATGGTGCCGGCGCTGGGCTTGTCCATGGCGCCGATCAGGTGCAGCAGCGTGGACTTCCCCGATCCCGAGGGGCCCATCACCGCGACCGCCCCCGAGGCTCGCACTGACACCGACACGTCGGCCAGGGCGTCGATGACCGCCGCCCCCTCCCCGTAGCAGCGGGTGAGGCCGCGCACCTCGACGTCGGCGCCGCCGTCGGGCCCAGAACGGGGAGCCGGGGGACCGGTGACCGTCATGAGAGGCCGACCCTCCGAAGAGCTCGGGTGCCGCTCATTCGCCTGCCAGGGAGATCGCCGGGAGCCGCCGGGAGAGAGCCGAGAGGGCGGGGAGCACCGCACCGACGCAGACGACGATCCCTGCGCCGAGGGCGCCGAGGGTCCCGGCATAGACAGCCCCGACAGGTGCGCCGAACAGCAGGACCGCGCCCAGCCCGCCAGCCGCTCCGAGAGCCGAGCCGGCCAGGCCCAGGGCCAGGCCCTCGGTGACCACGACCTGGCGCAGGCTGGCGTCGGCCCACCCCGTTGCGCGCAGGGCGGCCAGCTCCCCAGCCCGCTCACGCAGGTTCATGACCAGAACGTCGGCTACCGAGCCAGCGCCGAGCACGATCACCAAGGCCACAGCCACGTAGTCGGCGCCCCGCACCTGCACGTTGATGGCGTTGCCCAGCACGTCACCTGCTACCGTCCCGGAGAAGGCCGTCTGGATCCCGAGCAGGAAGGCCAAGGTCCCGACGCCCACCACCAGGCCGAAGGCTCCGAGCAAGGTCCTACCGGGCAGGCGGGTGAGGTTGAGCAGCCCCAGGCGGGCCACGGTCCTGACTCGGTGGCGGGCAGCCCTTGTAGAGACCGGCGGAGCGAGCGCTTCCAGGGGAGAGAGCCGAGACGCCTGCCATGCCGGGAATGCCCCGGCCAGGGCGGCCACGAGCACAGAAGCGGGGATGTCGGCCAAGACACGAAGCGAAGCGAGATGAAGGCCGAGCACAGAGATGAGCAAGGCGGAGATCGCCGCGCCCGCGATCCCGGCCACCAGCCCGATCAAGGCCACTTCTCCCAGCGCCGCGGCGAACACCTGCCGCCTGTTCCAGCCGATCGTCGAGAGAGTGGCGATCTCCCGCCGGCGCTGGCGCACTGAAGCCAGCGAGGCGTTGGCGACGAACAGCCCCGCAACCAGGGCCACCAGCACGAACAGGGCAAGGTCCTTGGCCTCCAGAGCGCCGAGCACCACCGTGGCCACCCCCTTCTTGGTCCAGCCTTGCTGGACCACCAACGCCGGCTGGCCGAAGCGGTCGCCGGGAAGGTGGATCTTGACAGGGGTGGGAGAGGACCCGGCGGTGATGTCGACCTCCAGATGGGTGGCCCGGTAGATCTCGGTCGCCACCTTCTTCACACGGCTGATCGATGCCCGGTTGGCTCCACTCAGGCGGGAGACCCGCACCTCGATGGCCGCGATCGGCGCCTTGCGCTTCGTCCCGCGAGCGCCGATGTACACGCTGGAGTCGAAGAACTGTGTCGCTGCCTTCATAGTGGTGAGGAAGAGCGGCGGCTGGCCGAGGTAGCCCCCGATGTTCGTGGTGGGGCCGAGCCGGCGGCCGCCGAGAGCCGCCCTGGACGCAGGGTCCGCACCAGTCACCGTCGGGGGATAGAACGTCTGGAGAGGCACCTTGGAGAGCGGCGCGAAGCTCGGCAGCCTGGTCGGGTCGAAGGCGCCCTGGACCACCGCCTCCGGGATGACATAGGTCGCCCCCATTCCGCTCGGGTCCGGAATGACCGCTCGGGTGGCGTCGAAGGGCGAGAGCCGCCGGTACTGCGGGGCGTTCCCACCCGGCGGCCCTATCGCTGCTATAGTGGAGGCGTTGGCGCTCGTGGGCCCCCACACGGTGGGGGGGTTGGCCGTCCTCACCGGCCTCAGGGACACGGGGCCAACTGTACGATAGTGGACCCCGCTCGTCGTCCAATAGCCGCCGAGTGCGCTCGTGTTCCCGCTGGTGAAGCTCGAAAGCAGGGTCCGGTACAGGGAGGCGGTGTCGAAGGTTCTCTTCATCACCACCGGACCGGACAGCGCGTCGAGGTAGCGACCAGGATGCGGAGCGGCCAGCCTCTCTGGCAACGTCGATGGACCCTCGCCGAGGGACAGCCGTTGGACCTTGACCTGCAGCGCCTCGTCGACGAAGGTGCGCGACGAGGCGAGCAAGGGCAGGTTTCGGATCTTCAGGTGGAACTGGGTGCCGTGATGCGAGGCCACCGGGGCTGAGAGGCCCTCCCCCTCGCGAAGGTACGATCCGCTCACCATCGCCTGGGGCAGGTGGACGAGCTTGGCCTCCTGGACCGGATCGATCGCCGCTAGCAGGACAGGGAACTCGAAGTAGAGCTCCACGCCGTAATGGCCCGGGCTGTCAAGGATGTAGCGGGCTCCTTGGACATCCTGGTTAGGACCGGCGCAAACCATTCCCTCCAGCGGGGTGGTGGCGAAAGGGCTCAAGCCGGAGCCGAGATTGGCCGGCTCACCGTGCACGTAGTAGAAGCACGCAGGAACGGGGCCGGCATGCCCCGCCACCCGGAGAGACGCTGCGGCATTGCTGTTCCCGCTGCTATTCACCCACGTGTCGGTCGTGTAATAAAAGTACTCGTCCGTGAGCGGGAACGAGGCCAGGCCTCCATGCACCACGAAAGACGGAACCACCCTGTACAGCTGCTGCGGCGAGCTGCCTATCACCTTACCCAGGTCGGCTTCGACAGGGACGTCTGCGAGCACGTAGCCGATGTTCTCAACGGGCGCCGCCACGCTGACGCCTGATAGCTGGAGGATCTTGTGCCACTCGGCGATGCTGATCCCTCCATAGAGGTTCGACAGGAAGTTGTCGTCGACCAGCCCGTCCCTCCGCTCGAGCTGGCTCCTCGTCCCCGCCGGCCTGATCAGGATGTCGTACGCTGGCTGGAAGTTGGAATTGAGCGTGCCGCGCACGGCGATCGTGCTCGACCGCGACTCGGAGAGGAGCAGACTGAACCCCAGGGCCGCCACGAGCAGGCCCACTCCCAGCACGACAGCAGGGCCCGGCGTAGCCCGAAGTCGACGAGCTATGAACCTCCCCAGCGCCATGGGCTCCCCTACGGGATCCTGGCCCTGCTGGGGCGGACGGCGTCGAGAAGGTTGGCCAGCTGGTCGACCCCCGCCAGGAACTGGGCCGACTGGACTGTACCCTCGGCGTTGATGGCAATCGCAAAGGGGGTCCCGGGAACCTGGAGGTCACTTAGGGCCCGGCTGTGTCGGTCGACCAGCACCTCGAGGGGATAGCCGAGGCTCAACCGCTCGGGCCCTTCTGGATCGGTGAGGACCACCAGGCCATTCAGGCTCGCCAGAGTTGGACGCTCGGCTCTCAGGCGATCGGCGATGGCGACACAGGGAGAGCAGTGAGACGTGAGGATTGCGAGGACGAACGGACCCGCCAGATCGGCCAGGCTGACCTGCGCGCCGTCTGACTTGCTCAGTAGAACCGGGGGAAGGGCACTGCCTGGGGGCGGTCCCACCACCATGTGCTCGCCCGGGGCCGCTCGGGAGTGGAGAGACTCGAGAGTTGTAGCCACCTTGCGAAGTACACCGGCGACTATCAAGGCCAGCGATATGACCACGACCCAAAGGCAGACCACCACCGCAACCCAGGGGGCGGTCACGCGATAACCTCGTTCGCCAGACCCGCCTTGGCCGCTGGCGGGCTGCTGGTTCCGTACATGGCTCTCCGGACGGCGAGCGCCTCCCGAACCAAGAGGGCGAGGGCGGCGCCACCGGCCGCGGCGAGCAGCACCGCGATCGCTTGTCCCTGACTGAGGGACGGATTCCCCTGAAAGCCCCAGCCGGGAACGACGGTCAGCGGTTGCATACCCCATGCGGAAACCACGACGGCCATGATGGCAAGTACCGAATTGGCGATCACGTGACGCCAGGTGATGTTGGGCGAGGACCTGCCGGAACAGCCGCAGCTGAAGGTCCTGCCGCGGAGCAGGTTGACCGAGATAGCCCCGACGAACGTCGCCAAGAGGAGGAGTATCAGCGCCGCCACCGGACCGGTCTCCACCCCGACGGCCAACAGCAGGCCACATGCCGCCTCGATCAGGGGGAGGCCGATGACCACAACGCTCAGGAGGCGCTCGGGCACGAGCCGGTAGTTGCGGACCGCCAGCCGGAACTCTCCTCGGAGGATGACCTTCACCAAACCGGCGTGCAGGAACACGACGGCCAAGCAGAATCGTAACAGCAAGGCGAGAATGCTCATGGCTCCGAAGCGCTCACTGGGCAGAGCTGACAGGCTGTCGCACCCTCGAAGCAATCAGGGATTCGAGCAGCAGATGTAGAACTTGGTTGGCGGGTGCGGAATGCACACAGGGCCTGCTGCTTCGCACGGGGTGCCCGTGCAGTAGAAGCAGTAATAGTTGCTTGGGTGGCACGGACCACCGGGGCAGCAGCCGGAGCAGGGATAGCACGTGGCTATCTCGCCGTGGCAGGCGCTCGGCTCGTCGGCCGGGCCGAGGATGGTCATCTGGCCTCCACTGCGCGAGCTAGCACTCGCCACTGGAGAGGCCAACAGATCTCCGACCGAAGCCACAACCAATGCCCCCAGGCCGCCCAGCCCAGCCTTGCGCAGGAAGCCCCTCCGGCTGAGGGAACTCGCGTTCGTCGGTGCCGATGGACTTTCTTCCGGACCCTTGCGGTGACACATCCTGTGCCCCCTTGCTCAGAACTCTGCCAGGGCACGCTACTACCACCGAAACGAACCCGCCGCGCGGGCATGGCGCCAGCGTCCCCGCGGCCGCTTCGGACGACCACCCCGCACCCCGTCTCCCGACGCCGGCATGCCGGCGCAGCCTGCCTGGCATGAAGCTGGCTGGCGAGGCGGCGGGCGTCACGGGCGGGGCCCGGCGGGATCGGGAGGTCCACATCGATGCCGGTGAGCTGATGACGGTCACGGGGCCGTCCGGGTCGGGCAAGTCCGCCCTGTTGCATCTCGTGGGCGGCATGAAGTCGGGGTCTTGGAAACGTGGTGGCCCCTCTGATCCCGTCGCGCCCGGGACGTAGCCGAGGCCGAGCATACCCTCCGCCTCGACCAGGCTCGGCCGGAGCCCTGAGCGGCATGAGGTGTCGAGGCTCCCCTACGAGAAGAACACCTCGGCCACGTCGTGGAGCAGGGTGGTGTCCACGGTCTTGAGCACGGTCACACCCTCGCCGAGGGGCACCCTCACGATGCTCCCTGACTGCAGGGCGACCATGGTGTCGAACGCCCCGTCGTGGACGGCCTCCATCGCGGCCACGCCGAACCGGGTGGCCAGCACACGGTCGAAGGCCGTCGGCGTCCCACCCCGCTGGACGTGGCCGAGGATGGTCACCCTCGCCTCGAACCCGGTCCGGCGCTCGATCTCCTCGGCGAGCACCGAGCCGATGCCCCCCAACCGCTCGTGGCCGAACTGGTCGACCTCGAGGGAGCGGATGACCAGGGTGCCCTCCTTCGGCCTGGCCCCCTCCGCGACGACCACGACGGACGCGAACCGGCCCTTGTGGTGACGGCGCGTGAGGCTGTCGCAGATCACGTCGATGTCGAAGGGCTCCTCCGGCACGAGGATCTCCGCAGCCCCCCCGGCGATGCCGGCGTAGGTGGCGATCCAGCCGGCGTGTCGGCCCATCACCTCGCACACGATGACCCGGTCGTGGGACTCGGCGGTGGTGTGCAGGCGGTCGATCGCGTCCGTGGCGACCTGCACGGCAGTGTGGAAGCCGAAGGTGACCTCGGTGGCAGAGAGGTCGTTGTCGATGGTCTTGGGCACCCCCACCACCCGTACCCCGGCCCCGGCCAGGCGATGTGCGACCCCCAGCGTGTCCTCGCCCCCGACGGCAATCAGGGCATCGAGGCACTCCGCCTCCACGGTCGAGAGCACGGCCGCCTCGCCCCCTTCCACCCGGTACGGGTTGGTGCGAGAGGTCCCGAGGATCGTGCCGCCCCGCGGCAGGATGCCGCGGCACCTCTCCACGTCCAGGGGAATGGTCCGGTCCTCGATCACCCCCCTCCAGCCGTCGGCGAAGCCGACCAGGAGGTCGCCGAAGCCGACCTCGCCCTTGCGGACCACGGCCCGGATGACCGCGTTCAGGCCCGGGCAGTCCCCGCCCCCCGTCAGAACGCCGACCCGCATCACCGGGCCGCCGGCCGGGCGCACCATTGCTCGTCGTCACGGCTCCTGCGGACCACGACGCTCATTCTGTCCCATCCCCAGCGTCGGGCGGGCGCTGCCGCGAGCCGAGCGGTCCCTTCGCCCCCGTCCGGCACCGACGCCGGTCAGCCCGAGAGGAGCAGGCGCTGGCCGGGCTGGAGGACGTCGCCGTGGAGCTGGGCGGCCAGGCGGTCCACGAGTGGGCGGGGGTCGCCGCTCGGGTCCAGGCGGGAGGCGATCCCCCACAGGGTGTCCCCGGGCCGGACGACGTAGACGCTGGCCCCGACCGGGGTGCTCGCCACCGCCCGGGCCCCCTGCGTGGTGGCGGGGCCGCCGCCGAGGGCGCCGAGAGAGGCGAGGGCGATCACGATCGTGGCGGCGAGGGCCAGGGCCACGACGGCCCGGCGCCGGCGGTAGACGGCGGCCGGGGGCGGGCGCGGGGCAGGGCGGGGGCGGGGGGCAGGCAGAGGGCGGACGGTGGGGCAGGGAGCGGAGGCGGGCTGGGCGGGAGGCAGAGGGCGGACGGTGGGGCGGGGGCGGGTCCGACGAAGTGTCCCGGCCCCGGCCGGGGCTCGCGGAGCGGTGAAAGCGATGGCGGCCATGGTGGTCCTCCTCGGTCGGTCCCCCCTCCCGGCCTGACCGGGCTGCCATAGGAGAACGTCTGTTCCTCACCAGGCAACCACGAACGGATGTTCCCGTCAAGGGGGAACGGGGAACGAATGTTTGCCACGGCCGTCAGGCAGCGCTAGAGTGGGAACGTCCGTTCGGCGAGGGAGGCGACATGCCAGAGGTGATGACGGCCAAGAGGCGGGAGATCCTGGATTTCATCGCCGCCCAGCAGAGGGAGCGCGGCTATCCGCCGTCGGTGCGCGAGATCGGGGAGGCCGTGGGCCTCGCCTCCCCTTCGACCGTGCACTCCCACCTCGAGGTGCTGCAACGCCAGGGGTTCCTGCTCCGGGACCCGACCAAGCCCAGGGCCTTGGAGGTCCGCTGGGAGCCGTCGTCGGGGGCGGCCATGGCCAGCCGGCCCGTCCGCCACGTCCCGCTGGTCGGGGACGTGGCCGCAGGTGCCAACGTCCTGGCCGAGGAGAACCTGGAGGAGATCCTTCCCCTCCCCGAGGATCTGACAGGGACCGGCGGCTCGCTGTTCATGCTGCGGGTCCGGGGGGACTCCATGGTCGAGGCCGGCATCCTCGACGGGGACTACGTCGTCGTCCGCCAGCAGCCCGAGGCGGAGAAGGGCGACATCGTGGTGGCCGGCATCCCCGGGGACGAGGCGACGGTGAAGACCTACGGGCGCAGGGCCGGCAAGATCGTGCTCCGGCCCGCCAACCCGGCCCTCTCCCCGATCGAGTACGACCCGGCCGACGTGAGCATCTACGGCAAGGTGGTCACCGTCCTGCGGCGGCTCTGACCCGCGAACCGGCCGGCCGACCTGCCGGAGGGCACACGTACTACGCTCCTGTAGTACTCTGGGACCATGCGCCAGGTCCCCGTGCGTGAGCTGAACCAGCACACTGCCGACGTGCTGGCCCGCGTCGAGATGGGAGAGCGGGTGGGGATCACCCGCAACGGCAGGCGAGTGGCCATCATCGAGCCCGCCCAGCCGGACCCTCTCGGCAGGCTGATCGAGTCGGGGGAGCTGCGCCCGGCAAGCGGTCGGCTCCCGCTGCTCCCCGCGTCCGAGGTGCAGGCTGCGGACTCGGCGGGTCTGGACGCCGTCATGGACGGCCGCTACGGAGACGCCAGGTGGTGAAGGCAGGATGATCTACCTCGACACTTCGGGGGCGATGAAGCTGGTCAGGCCCGAGGCGCACAGCGGCGAGCTCTCCCTCTGGTTCAGCGAGCGCGAGCAGAGCCCGGTGCTGTCCTCGGTGCTGATCGAGGTGGAGCTGATGCGTGCCACCCGGCGGAGCGCTCCCGAGAGATTGGGGCGCGCGGTCGAGGTCCTCGCAGGGATCGGCGTGGTCACCCTGACTCCCCTGGTGACGAGCCGGGCGTCAGCCTATGCCGACCCGCATCTCGGGTCGCTCGACTCCATCCACCTGGCGACGGCCGAGCACATCGTCTCCGTCACGCACGAGATGTTGGAGGCGTTCGTCGCGTACGACGAGCGCCTGCTGTCTGCGGTGCGCAGCGCAGGGCTGCCGGTCGCTGCTCCCGGCATGACCTGAGTGTGCTCCTCGCCGGCCGATGGCCAAGGGGCGATCCCTGTCCGCCGGCGGTTGGGCCGGTAAGGCGGCTCAGGCAGCCAGCCTCGCCAGGGCCGCATGGTAGTCGGCCCGGGCCCTCGGTGTGCCCAGGTCGGCCGAGGCGAAGGCGGCCACGACCCTGCCGGCGGTGTCGACGACGTAGGTTGCGCGGTTGGCACAGCCGAGCGCCTCGTTGAACGCCCCGTAGGCCCTGGCCACGTGCCCGTGGGGCCAGAAGTCGGAGAGCACGGGGAACGTGAAGCCCTGCTCCTCGGCCCACCGCTCCTGGGCGAAGACGCTGTCGCAGGATATGGCCACCACCTGGGCCCCAGAAGCCTCGAACGCGCCCAGGTCGTCGCGCAGCTGGCACAGCTCGCCCTGGCACACCGCTGTGTAGGCGAAGGGGTGGAAGACCACCACCACGGCGCGCTTGTCCCGGAAGTCCGACAGCTTGACCCTGCCGCCGCCCGACGCGGGCAACTCGAACTCGGGGGCAGCTTGGCCCAACTCGACCGCCATGGGAGATCTCCTTCGTCGTCGACGGGACCGCACCGGCCCAGCCCCGGGCCCCGGCAGGCGGCCTCGGGCCCGACGGGCGGCCCCAGCCCCGGACCGGCCCGCCCACACTACCGGGACCGTCCCCCGCCCCGGTGCCGCCCCTCCCGTGCCGCCGCCCCCCCGCCCCGGGTGCCGGCCCCCGCCCCCGGTGCCGCCCCGGCCCGTCAGGTGGCGACGCCGTGGGCCCGGAGGATCTGGTTGAGCCTGGCCTTGTCGTGGCGCTCGCCTTCGGTGAGGCGCTTGATGACCAGGACGCAGGCCATCCCGAACGTCCCGCCGGGAAACGCCCTGGCCCGGGTGCCTCCGACGGCGACGCACCACGACGGGACCACGCCCCTCGCCAGCTCCGCCCCCGTCTCGGTGTCGATCACCGGGATCGACGGGTTCAGGATCACGCCCTCCCCCAGCACCGCGCCCCGGCCCACCCGAGCCCCCTGGGTGACCATGCACCTGCTGCCCACCATGGCCTCGTCCTCGACGACGACCGGCGCCGCCTGAGCCGGCTCCAGCACGCCCCCGATCCCGACGCCGCCCGACAGGTGCACGTCCCGCCCGATCTGGGCGCAGGAGCCGACGGTCGCCCAGGTGTCGACCATGGTGTTGGCCCCGACCCTGGCCCCGATGTTGACGTAGCTCGGCATGAGGACGACCCCCCGGTCGAGGAACGAGCCCCACCGGGCGGACGCTCCCGGCACCACCCTGACCCCGGCCGCCGCGTAGCCCCGCTTGAGGGGGATCCGGTCGGCGTACTCGTACGGGCCCAGCTCCACCGTCTCCAGCGCCGACAGCCTGAAGAGCAGGAGCACGGCGAGCTTGCACCACTCGTGGACGACGACCTCCCCGCTGCCCGGGTCGACCTCGGCGACCCGGGCCTCGCCGCTGTCCAGGCGGCCCACGGCCTCCCGCACGACGGCCAGGGCGTCCAGGTCCCCGGCGACCAGCTCCTCCCGCCGCTCCCACAGGCCGGCGATCTCCCCCGCCAGGTCAGCCATCGGGAAGGACCATACTCACCCGGCCGTGGCCACCCTCAGCCCGCCCCCAGGCGGCGGGCGACCAGCTCCAGGCGGCCCAGGGGTGCCACCAGGGCCACCCTCAGGTGGCGGTCCCCCCCCGGGCCGTACAGGTCGCCGGGGCTCACCACCACCCCGCCCACCCGGGCCAGGTGCTCAGTCCACGCCCAGGCGGGGCTCTGCGGCTCGTGCCCCTCCCACGCTGGCCCTGGCCCCGACGCCGGCCCCGGCCCCGCGGCGCCGCCGGCCCGGCCATCCGGCACGCCGGCCCACAGGTAGAAGGCGCCGGCGGGCAGGGGGGCGTCCAGCCCCAGGCCTCGCAGGACGGGGGCGAAGAGCCCCAGGCGCTCCCGGTAGCGGGCCCGCTGGGCCTCGACGTGCTCCTCGTCCTCCAGTGCCACTGCCGCCGCGGCCTGGACCGGTCCGGGCACCATCAGGCCGGCGTGCCTGCGGACCTCGGAGAGGTAGTGGACCAGGTCCGGGTCCCCGGCATAGAAACCGGCCCGGGCCCCGGCCAGGTTCGAGCGCTTGGACAAGGAGTGGACGGCGAGGACCCCCTCCAGTCCGTGCTCGAGGATGCTCCGGCCCCGCCCGTGCCACGTGAAGGCGACGTAGCACTCGTCGCTCAGCACCGGGACGCCCCGGTCCCGGCCCCATGCCGCCGCCGCGCCGAGGTCGTCGAGGCAGCCGGTCGGGTTGGCGGGGCTGTTGACCCAGAGGGCCAGGGCCCGTTCGGCGTCGGCCACGGACACCGCGCCGAGGTCGAGGCGCCCCGACCCGTCGGGGGCCAGGGGCACCGCGACGGCGCGGCAGCCGGCCAGCTCCGCCCCCATGGCGTACGTCGGGTAGGCCAGTGCCGGGTAGAGGACCGTGTCCGACTCCGGCCGCCGCAGCCGCAGCCAGTGGGGCAG
>JBOGGR010000384.1:0-8021 GCA_050744025.1 Acidimicrobiales bacterium | reverse complement strand
GGGGATGGTGGGAGTTGGTAGAAGGAGCGGCGGTGCCGAACAAGGAGACGAAGCGGCCCTGGGAGGCGACCCGCCGGGCGCTCGCAGGCCAGCTGGCCGAGATCGACGGGGTGCTCCCCGGCAGCGTCGTCGTACGCCGCATGCGCTGCGGGAAGTCGGGGTGTGCCTGCCACGACGACCCGCCGAGCCTCCACGGCCCCTACCTCCAGTGGACCCGCGCGGTCGGCGGCAAGACCGTCACGCGCTACTTGAGCGAGGAGGAGCTCGCTCGCTACCAGCCGTGGTTCGACAACGCCCGGCGCCTCAAGGAGATCGCCGCCAAGCTCGAGATCGCGTCCTTGCACGCCCTCGAGATCGAGCAGTCCACCAAGCCGAACAGCCCGATTCCTGGCGGCGACCCGACGCGTCCCGTCACCCGGCGCCGCTCAACGCCTCGGGGTGCATAGCTGCTGTCGCAGAGGGAAGCGCACAGCATCCAGGCACACCGGGGAGACCCACCGGCACCATCATCAAGGAACAGCCTGATGACGCGGTCGCCGACTGTCACTCCTGGAGCGCCGCACCCAAACGCTACAGTCTCCCGGCGTGCTCATCGGCTACGCCCGGTGTCCACCGACGACCAGGACCTCGCCTCGCAGCGCCAGGCCCTGCGGGCGCTCAGGGTCACGCCCAGGCGCATCTGTCGACCACGGGCTCACCGGCACCACCCGGGCTCGCCCAGCTCGCCGGGCCCTCTCCGTTTGTGAGCCTCGAAGCCCCGAGTAGAGTGACGAGCGATGGGTCGCGCGCCGAAGCGAGGAGAGCTGGAGGCAGCCGCGGACTTGCTGTGGCGGCTGGCGGCCGAGCACGGCTTGTCGGACCTCCGCCTGGGAGAGTCCCCCGGGCAGCTGGTCGCCGCGGTGGCGGAGGATCGGACGTACTTCAACATTGTCGCCTTCCAGGACGAGGTCGAGTCCTGGCTGGGGTGGCGGCCAATGCTGGTGCCTGCGAGCGCACCGGGCGCCCGTCCCGGCCGCCCTCTCGGCGGCCATGCCAGCGCTGCGTGAGCGACGACCGCCCGGTCGGGGTCCGAGCTGAGCTGGTCGGAGCGTTGGAGGCCCTGGACGAGCTGATCGGCTTGGTGGCCGGGGGTCAGGATGCGTTCCTGTCCAGCGTCGATCGGCGGCAGCGCTTCCGGTACCTATGGATCGTCGCGGGTAGCCGCCTCAAGAACTACTGCCAGGTGATCGGGGTCGCGCGTGCCGTCGGTGAGCTCGGGCAGGCGATCGGCTTTCGCCACGTCCTTGCCTACACATCGGTCAGCGAGGTCGACGACGCCATCGTCTGGCGGACCTCAGTGAACGACCTCCCGAGGCTTCGGCAGGCGATCATCGCCACTGAGCGGGCCCTCGGCCAGGGCCCGGGCCCGCCGCCCTCATCTCGCATCTGAGTCCGCTCCTGACGCTCCGGCCGGTCGAGCCGACCAGAGACGGCCGCAGTGGGGTGCTGCGGAACTTGTAACGAGATTTGCAACGGAATGCGCAAGGACCGACGGCGACTCGGCGACTGAGAGCGAGACCGGGTCGGGCTGCTGATGGAGCTGAACAGGGCTTTTACCGCTGCCGGCCGGACGAGAAGCACCGCTGGAGACGGTGGAACCCTTCTACGGATCAGGGCGCCCAGCGCAGAGCACGCCCGGGCCGGGCCCGGGTCCCCGGACACCCCGTAGAGCCAGATGACTCGACACCCCCTCGTCGCGGCCGGCGACCCGCGCTTGTTGCGGCCAGCCGACCCGTCAGCGGAGGCAGCCGCCGTTGTCGGCGGCCGTTGGGTTACTACTACGTAACTGGCCAGATCGCCTCCAAACGAGGCGATAGTAACCGCCGACGAGGGGCCACAGGGGGGAAGATTACGAACCGAATCAGCAGGTCAGCGCCATGTTCGGCCACCGGTGAGAGTTCCCATACGGGACTGCAAAGCCCTGTACAGCGGTTCGATTCCGCTCGCCGCCTCCAATCCATTGAGGTTGAAACTCCTGGTCACGGCGATGCGGCGGCGATGCTGTGCCTGTCCGGTTGCCCCAGTGGCCACCGCCCCGTCCGCCTCAGGGCCAGCGGAGCGCCGCCTCGATCTCCGCGGCCGAGACGCCGAGCAGGGCGCTGGCAGCACCTTCGTCGTAACGGTCCCCGGTCCGTACGAAGATGTGGACCCGGGTTTCGTCGGACTCGATCACCAACACCTCGTCGACCTCGTGGGCAGCGTAGAAGGAAAACTTGTCGTAGGTCTCGTCGCCGGGGGAGCGGACCTCGACCACCGCCGCCGCTGTGGGGCTGTAGAGCCGGTCGGGATCGAGATCTCGTTGGTAGCCGAGGTCAGGCACCCGGAAGTTGTCCGGCCCGTCGCCGAGGTTGAAAGGCCCGATCCCGAAGAGGCCGGCCCGATCCGCGTACGGCCCGAGGATGCGATCGAGTTGAGACTGCAGCCAACCGTGCCGCTGCCGAGCCATGGGTGCCACGTAGTAGATCCCCTCCCATACCTCGTCGTAGCCGTCGAGGCCCAGCCGCCGGCGGCGCTCGAGGAGCTCCTCGAACTCGGGAGGCGGGGGATCGAGCACCAAGGTCCTCACCCGGACCACGATAGACCCGAATGACCACCAAGCTCATCGAGGTCGCCCTCCGGGGAGGACGTGGCGGGGGTCGACGGCGGGAGAGCGCCAGGGCCGGGGACCGGGCGCAGCCGTGAACGTCTTCCGGGGTCCGGGACCGTGCCGTCAGGGACTACGCCGATTACGTCCGGGGCCTCGTCACCATCAAGGATCCCAAGGTCGCCCAAGTCGTGGAAGGCGCCACCGAGCAGGCCGAGCGCCACCGAGCTGTGGGCGACGCGCTGGGCCCAGAACGGGAACAGGGCGGTGCTGCCCGCCTGGTCGACGAAGTTGGTGATGAGCACCATGGCGGCTGTGCCGAGCAGGAGTCGATCCCGGGCCAGGTAGCGCAGACCATCGCGAAGCGACGCCAGACACGCTCCCCCTTCGGAGGAGGGCTCGACCGGCGGTGGAGGCTGTGCTGCCCCCGGCACCAGGCCGACCACCAGGGCAGCCGAGGCGCAGAAGGTCCCGCGTCGATGGCCAACACGTCGAGTGGCGAGAGATCAGCGCTATGAGGGAGCCAGCCAGCGGGGCGCCGATCAGGGTGGCCAGCCGCGTCGCCCCGTCGTACGGGCCGCTCGAGCGCGCGAGCGACGTCCGAGCCGTGTCGGTGACCCCGGGCACCCGGACGTTGCGGGCCGAGCCCCCGGCCCCCCGCGCGCGATCCCGCCGGCGCCCTGGCCGGCCTGCGCCGGGTGGCCCGACCCGGGGCGCTCCTTTCCGTCCTCGCCAAGAACCGGCTGGCTCTGCCGCTCCGACCCGGCCTTACGGGGGACTACGAGGAGGCCAGGCGGCTCCTCGGCACCCCACTCGTTGCCGGCAACCTCGGGATCGTGAGCCGGACCTCACCCCCGGCGAGCTGAGAGGGCTCCTCTTGTCGAGCGGATGGCCCCCGGAGCTGGGCGGGCGTCCGGCTGTTCTCCGACACCGTCGCCGACCTGCCGGAGCCGGAGGCCATGGTGGAGCTGATGGCGCTGGAGGAGGCGGTGGCCACCCGCGAGCCGTACAAGCGCCTCGGCCGGCTCCTGCACATCCTGGGCAGGCCCATCGGGCCCCTCGAGCCGCTGGCCGACGTCCAAGCCCGGTCCCTGTCCCGGGCCAGCCCAGCGACCAGGGCATCCTTCCCGCCGGACCAGGCCCTCGGCCAGGGCGACCTGGTCGAGGCGCCTGCGGCGTCCCGGCCGCGGGGCTCTCGCCACGACCGGGGCCGACGGGCGGCCCCACGCCGTCCCGGTGGGCTACCTGGTCGACGGCGACCGCCTGTGGCTGGCTGTCGGTACCGGCTCGCAGAGGATGCGGAACCTGGCGAGCGAGCCGGCCGCCGTGCTCGTGGTGGACGGCGGAGGCGGTGAGGACGACGTGGCCGTGATCGTCGAGGGCGATGCCGTTGTCCACACCTGCCCGGCTGCCGTCCAGGCGCTGGAGGACCGCGGGCACCTGCGGTTCGGGAGGGACCTCGACTGGGCCGAGCACGTGATCGAGCTGCTCCCGAGCAAGGTGCTCTCGTACGGCGCCGGGTGACCGGCCGGTGGACGACGTGCTCATGCCGTGCTATGCAGGTCGCGAGGCCTCGTACGAGGGCGAGCCCGGCGAAGGGGTGTCGATGGCGAAACCCGGAGCCTGGGTCGAGGTGACGGGAGGTGACGGCGGGGCCCTCCAGCGCTTCTACACGGAGGCCTTCGGCTGGAGGATCGACGCCGACAACTCCATGAGCTACGGGATGGTGGAAGCCGAGGAGGGCGGGATCGGAGGCGGGGTGGCCTCGGGCCCCGACGGCTCGGCACAGGTCACGTTCTACGTGTCGGTCCCCGACCTCCAAGCCGCCCTGGACAAGGTCGGCCAGCTCGGGGGCAAGACCCTGGACCCGCCGATGGAGGTGCCGGACGGGCCGACTATCGCCTACTTCAGCGATCCCGCCGGCAACCGGGTCGGCCTCATGAAGGCCACGTAGCCCCTCCGGATTCCGCGGGCAGGGGCGAGGTGGGGCTCAGCCTGCCGGACGGGTAGCCAGGCGGGCCCGCTCGACCTCTTGGCGCGCCTCGTCGGCGCCGGCCCAACCCTCGATGGTGGTGGCCTTGCCCGGCTCCAGGTCCTTGTAGACCTCGAAGAAGTGGCGGATCTCGTCGAGGAGGAATGGCGCCAGGTCGCCGATATCGGTGATCTCCCGCCAGCGGGGATCGGTGGCCGGCACGGCCAGGATCTTGGTGTCCACGCCCTTCTCGTCCTGCATGCGGAACAGGCCGACCGGCCGGGCCCGGATGTGGCAGCCGGGGAATGTCGGCTCGTCCAGCAGCACGAGGACGTCGAGGGGATCGCCGTCGTCGGCCATGGTGCCGGGCACGAACCCGTAGTCGGCCGGGTACTGGGTGGCTGTGAAGAGCATGCGGTCGAGCCAGATGGTGCCGGTGTCGTGGTCGGCCTCGTACTTGTTGCGGGACCCCTTGGGGATCTCGATCACCGCTTCGATCTCCATGGCCCGATGGTAGGTGGCCGCCAGCCGGCCGGCCCCCGATGCGCGACGGGCGCTCAGGCCGAGGGGGGAGGCGACGTCGGGTCGACCGGCGGCGGAGGAGGCTGGCCGGCCGGCTGCTTTGCGGTGGCGCACTGCTGGGTCAGGGCGGGGGCGAGGCGCGCCTCGGGCACCCGGCCGCTCTCGCTGAGCGTGGTGCTGAGCGCTTCCCACGTCCGGTCCTTGGTGGCGGCCACGGCGGCCAGGGGCAGGGCCAGGCGGAGCTGCTGGAGGGCGGCCGCCCGGTCCGTGCCCGCCTGGGCCGGGGTGGCGTCGTGCTGGGCCCGGTCGAGCAGTCGGATCGAGGCCTGGACGTGCTGGCAGGCCTGGCGGGCCTCGCGGCGGGCCCCGCCCGGACCGCAGCCGGTCAGGAGGGACCCCGACAGGAGGGTCAGGGCCAGGACGGCGGCGGGCCAGGGGCCGGGCATCAGGCCGCGGGAGACGCCGGGCACCAGGCCGCGGGAGATGCCGGGCATCAGGCCGCGGGAGACAGGGCGCCGGCAGACGCCGGCCCGACCGGCCCAGACGCCGGCCCGACCGGCCCGACCGGCTCCGCGCGCCGTGCGGGTCTCAGTTGCGGAGCCACCCGGGCGCGGCCTCCAAGAGGAACCGGCTCACGGCCAGGGACCGGTCGAAGACCTCGCACAGCAGCTCCTCCCCGCCCAGGATCCGAGCCAGGGAGATCTGCTGGTGGGCGGCCACGCTGACCCGCCGCTCGGGGGCGTCGGTGGCCGACGCGAACGAGTCGATGGCCGACACCTCGAGGGGGAGCTCGATCCCTCCCACGCCGGCCAGGTCGATGGCCAGGCGCAGCAGGTCGGGGGCGTCGGGGAGGGGGGGCAGGGCCCAGGTGAAGACCAGCGGGAAGTGGAAGTTGTCCGGGGGCTCGGCATCCTCGGGCAGCTCCATCACCGAGTCCTCGAAGGACAGCAGGACCCGCGGGTCCACCTCGAGGGCCAGGTGGAGGTCCAGGGGCCCGCCGCAGCCCTCCTCCGGGTGGAGGTCCACCTCCCACACCTGGCGCAGTGAGTAGGTCTCGACGAAGTGCCGCTCGTCGTGCACGTGGAACCCGTGGTCCACGGCGTGCTCCTTGAGCTCGGCCACGTAGCCCGGTACGTCGATCACCGCCATGCCAGGGGAGCCTAGAACGCCGGCCGCGGGCCCCTATCGCTGGCGTGGGCCCGATCGCTGGCGTGGGCCCGATCGCAGGCGCGGGCCCGATCGCTGTCGTGGGTCCGATCGCTAGGGTGGGCCGGTGACCGCCCGCGCCCCCGTCCCGGGCCCCGCCCCGGGCCCGGTGGAGGACGACGGCCAGCTCCTGGCCGTGCTCCACGCCGCGGCCGACGCCGCCGCCCTCGCCCTGGCCGGCGCCGGCGACTGGGGCCCGAGCGGCGCCCGTGCCGGCCAGTACCGCTCGGACCTGGCCGCCGATGCCGCAGCCGTCGCCGTCCTGCTGAGTGCCGGGTTGGGCGTGCTGAGCGAGGAGTCGGGCCGGCACGGGCCGGAGGAGCCGTTCCTCGTGGTGCTCGACCCGGTGGACGGCTCGGCCAACGCCGCCCACCGGATCCCGTTCTTCGCCACCAGCCTGTGCGCCCTGGACCGCGCCGGCCCGCGGGCCGCAGTGGTCGCCCACCTTGTGACGGGGACCCGCTACGAGGCGACCAGGGGAGGGGGGGCCCGCCGGGACGGTGGGGCAATCGGACCATCGGGGTGCGGCGACCTGGCCGCTGCCGTGGTCGGCATCAACGGCTGGCCCTCCCAGCACCTGGGATGGCGCCAGTACCGGGCCCTCGGCTCGGCAGCCCTCGAGCTGTGCGCGGTGGCCGACGGGTCCCTCGACGGCTACCTCGACGTGAGCCGGCGGGGTCTGGCCGCCTGGGACTACCTGGGGGCTCTGCTCGTGTGCACGGAGGCCGGGATCCCGGTGGTGGACGGCCGTGGCCGGGACCTGGTGGTGCGCTCGGCCGGCGAGCGGCGAGCCGTGCTGGCGGCGGCCACGCCGTCGCTCCTGGAGGGGATCCGCGCCGGCTGGCGATCGCTTCAGTAAAATCGGTTGACGCCGGCCCCGCCCCCGTGGTGGGATCGGGGCGGCGGGGACCGCCCCCGCCGGACCGGCCGGTCCGGCAGCCGAGCAGGGAGAGGAGGATCGATGCGCCAGGACGAGACCATGCGTTACAACGCAGTGGCCGACGCGGTGTGGAACGCGTGCGCTGGTGCCGTGACTCTCGATCCCGGGACCACCATGACCTTCCAGCGGCCGGCCAGGCCTGACGCCACTGGTCCGGTCGTGCGGCCGAAGGGTCCACCTGGAGCCAGAGCTGGCTGATCCAGCTCCGCTCCAGCGCTTGGCCCAGAGGCCGCCGGATTCCTCCGGCGGCCTTCTTGTCTCTCCAGACAATCCCGAGAAGTGCATCCGACAGTGCTCACAGCGAAGCAGAAAGGGGACGGCGACATGCTCGCCGAGAAGCATCGAAGGCCGGGCGGCCCGGCCCGAGGACAATGGGCGACAGCAGTCGAGCAGGTGCGGGCCGAGCCCGTGGATCCCTTCGCCGAGGCCAGGTGCCGGGAGGGCTCGGCCAGCATGGTCGCGCTGTTCTTCTCGGAGCAGCTCGACGACATCGCCCGGGCCAAGGCGATCTGCGCCGAGTGCCCCCTGGCTGCTCCCTGCCTGGAGGGGGCGCTGGAGCGGCGTGAGCCCTGGGGGGTGTGGGGCGGCCAGCTGTTCGCCAACGGACGGGTGCTGGCGTTCAAGCGCAAGCGGGGCCGGCCGCCGAAGTCGGAGCGGACCCAGCTGACGGCCTGAGGCGGCGGCGCTCCACGGCCGCCCCGGCGGCCCCGGCCGGGCGGCGCCCCGGGTGGTTTGCGTGGCTCGGGGAGGGGGTAGGG
>JBOGGR010000383.1:0-4229 GCA_050744025.1 Acidimicrobiales bacterium | reverse complement strand
CCCACGATCTGCTCCCTACCCGAGGACCGCGATCACGTCACCGGGCCCGACCGTGTCCCCTGCGGACACCTCGAGCTCCTGGACGATACCGGCTCGCTCCGCGGTGATGGCGTTCTCCATCTTCATGGCCTCGAGCACGCAGATCGTCTGGCCCACCTCCACCGCGTCGCCTTCTGCCACCAGGACCTTCACGATCGTGCCCTGCATGGGCACGGTGACCGTGGCCCCTCCTGCCTGCCCGCCGGAGGCCCCCGTCCGGCTCTCCTCGCTCGCTGCCGTCCCGGTCCGGTCCCCGCCGTGGGCTGTGGGCCCGGTCCCGCTCCCCCCGGCTCGCTCACGTCCCGTCCCTGGCCGGCTCGTCCCCGGGCGGCCCGTGGCGGGCGCCGGTCCGGCCCCGGCCCGGGGCTCGGCCCCTGGAAGCTCCGGCACCCACAGCTTGACCCGGTAGCGCCGACCGTCCACCTCGGCGTCGACCTCCCTCAGCACCCTGGTCCCGGCCGCGGCGCCGGCCTCGGCATCGTCGCCGGTCCCTGACCCGCCGGTCCCTGCCCCGCCGGCGGCCGCAGCCGCCGTGCCCTGCGCCGAGACCCCGGACAGGTCGAGCCTCTCCTCCACCCACCTGGTGGAGTGTCGCCCGGCGGCGAAGTCCGGGTGGGCGAGGATGGCGAGGTGGGCCGGGATGTTGGTGGCCACTCCCTCGATCTCGGTCTCGCCGAGCGCCCTCACCATGCGGCGGCGGGCGGCCTCCCGGTCGGGGGCCCACACGACGAGCTTGGCTATCAGGTTGTCGTAGAACTGGCTGACCGTGTCCCCTGCCTCGTAGCCGGCGTCGGTGCGGACCCCCGGGCCGTCGGCCCGGCGGAACCGCGTGATCACCCCGGGAGACGGCAGGAACCGGCCCCCTGCCGGGTCCTCGGCGTTGATGCGGCACTCGACGGCATGGCCACGGCGCTCCATGTCCCCCTGGCCGAAGCCGAGGGGCTCGCCGGCGGCCACGCGGAGCTGGAGGGCCACCAGGTCCAGGCCGGTGACGAGCTCGGTCACCGGGTGCTCGACCTGGAGGCGGGTGTTCATCTCCAGGAAGAAGGACTCCCCGTCCTGGTAGAGGAACTCGACCGTCCCGGCGTTGACGTACCCGCACGCCCGGGCCACCTCGACGGCCTTCTCGCCCATGGCCCGGCGGGCCTCGTCCGGGAAGTCCGGGGCCGGGCTCTCCTCGATCAGCTTCTGGTGCCGGCGCTGGCAGGAGCAGTCCCGCTCGCCCAGCCAGATCACGTTGCCGTGGGTGTCGGCCACGATCTGCATCTCGACGTGCCGGGGCCAGTCGAGGTAGCGCTCCAGGTAGCTGTCACCCCGCCCGAACGCCTTCTCCGCCTCCCTCTGCGCCGACTCCAGGGCGGCGGCGGCCGATGCAGCGTCGGGGACGACCCGCATCCCCCGCCCCCCGCCTCCGAACGCCGCCTTGATCGCCACCGGCCAACCCACGGACTCGCCGAACGCGACGACCTGGTCGGCCGAGGTGACCACCTCGCTGGTGCCGGGCACCCCAGCCACCCCGGCCTGCTCGGCCGCCCGGCGGGAGCTGATCTTGTCCCCCATGACGGCGATGGCCTCGGCTGGAGGCCCGATGAACGTCACGCCGGCGGCTGTGACGGCCCGGGCGAAGTCGGCGTTCTCGGAGAAGAAGCCGTAGCCGGGGTGCACGGCGTCCGCCCCGCTCCTCTCCACCGCTCTCAGGATGGCGTCGGTGTCGAGGTAGCTCTCGGCAGCCGTCCGGCCCCCCAGGGCGTAGGCCTCGTCGGCCAGCCGGACGTGAAGGGCGTCGCGGTCGAGCTCGGAGTAGACGGCCACGGTGGCGACGCCGAGCTCCCTCGCCGTGCGGATGACCCGTACGGCGATCTCCCCCCGGTTGGCGATGAGGACCTTTCGTAGCACGACGAGCCTTTCTGCTTCGGAGCCCGGGCCCCGCCCGGTCGTATGGTTAGGCGATGCTCGATCCCGGCGCCAGATCGCGTCTGGCCGTCACCCGCTTCGGCGACGTGCGCTGGTTCGAGACCATCGGCTCGACCAATGCCTGGCTGCTGGCCCGGGCCCGGGAGGGAGCGGCCGAGGGCATGGTCGCGGTGGCCGACCACCAGGAGGCCGGGCGGGGCCGGCTGGGGCGGAGCTGGGTCGAGCGCCCTGGGTCCTCCCTCCTCGTGTCGGTGCTGCTCCGCCCGGCCCTCGACGCCGAGCGGCTGCACCTCGCCACAGCCGTGATGGCCCTGGCCGCGGTGGATGCCTGCCAGGCCGAGGCGGGGGTCTCGCCCGACCTCAAGTGGCCCAACGACCTGCTCCTGGCCGGGCGCAAGCTCGCCGGGATCCTGGCCGAGACCGTGGTGGAGGGCCGGGACCTGGCCGTGGTCGTGGGCCTGGGGCTCAACGTCAGCTGGCCGGCCGACGGGAGCGGGGCCGGGCCCCCGAGCGGCGGGGTGGCGCTCAGCCAGGCGGTGGGCTTCGACGTCGACCGCGCCCTGCTCCTCGTCGCCCTGCTGGGGTCCCTCGAGGACCGGTACGGCGCTCTGGCCGACCGGGCCGGGCAGTCGGCGCAGGCCACCGAGTACCGGCGCCGGTGCGTCACGGTCGGCCAGCTCGTGCGCATCGACCTGGCCGACGAGACGGTGACCGGGACCGCGGCCGACGTCACCCCCGAGGGCCACCTCCTCGTGGACATCGGCATGTGCCTGCGGCGGGTCATGGCCGGCGACGTGGTCCACCTGAGGCAGCCGTAGGCGTCTCGATGATGGCGCCGAGGGCGAGGAGACGCGCGTACGCCTCGGCCGCGTCGGTGGTGAGGGGCCCCGGGCACGCCGCCAGGGCGCGGCCGTCGACAGTGGACACGGGCTGGACGCCCCGGGTGGTCGAGGTCAGGAACGCCTCGGGCACCTCGCCCCGAGCCAGGGCCGACACCGGCACGTCCTCCTCGGCCACCACGGCCCCGGCGTCCCGGAGGGCCTCGATCAGGAGGGCGCGCGTGACCCCGGCCAGGCATCCGGAGGCCAGCGAGGGCGTCACCAGGCGGCCGCGGGCGGCCACGAAGACGTTCGACCCGGTTCCTTCGCACAGGTTGCCGGCCAGGTTGGCGAAGACGGCCTCGCTCGCCCCACGCTGGTGGGCATCCGCCAGGGCCACGACGTTCTCGGCGTAGGAGGTGGTCTTCAGCCCGGCCAGGGCGCCCCGCTCGTTCCGGGGCCAGGGGGCCACGGCCACGGTGGCGGCTGGGGGCCACGGGTCGAGGGGGGCGGCGGCCACCACCACCGTGGGAGCGCCGGCGCCCCGGCCCGAGCCGAGGGGGCCGGGTCCCGCGGTCACCGTCACCCGCAGCCGCCCGTGGAGCAGCCCGCTGGCGCTCGTCACCGCCTCGCACGCGGTCCGGAGCCGGGGCTCGGGCGGTGGGACGAGCCCGATCCCGGTGGCGGAGCGGGCCAGGCGCTCCAGGTGACGCCCGAGGGCGAAGGGGTACCCATCGTGGATCAGCACGGTCTCGAACACGCCGTCACCGGCGACCAGGCCGTGATCGAAGGCCGAGACCGTGGCGTCGGATGCTGGGACCAGGGCGCCGTCGACCCAGACGGCCCCGGGGGCGGGTGTGCCGGCCATGGCGGGCCAGCCTACGATCTGGGCAGATGGACCTCGACCTGACTCCGGAGCAGGAGGCGTTCCGCAAGGTCGTGCGCGACTTCGCGGAGGGAGAGATCGAGCCCCACGCCGAGGCGTGGGACCGCGACCACCACTTCCCGGTCGACACAGTGCTGGCGATGGGCCGCCTCGGCCTGTTCGGCCTCCCCTTCCCCGAGGCCTACGGTGGCTCCGGCTCCGACTTCACGACGGTCTGCCTCGCCATCGAGGAGCTGGCCCGGGTCGACTCGTCCATGGCGATCACGCTGTCGGCCGGCGTGGGCCTGGGGGCCAACCCGATCTACCAGTTCGGCACCGAGGAGCAGCGCCAGCGCTGGCTCCCCGACCTGTGCGCGGGTACGGCCCTCGGTGCGTTCGGCCTGACCGAGCCGGACGGCGGGAGCGATGCCGGCGCCACCCGGACCCGGGCCCGGCTCGACGGCGACGAGTGGGTGATAGACGGCGCCAAGGCCTTCATCACCAACTCCGGCACGCCCATCACCTCGGTGATCACGGTCACCGCCCGCACCGGCGGCGACGGCGGCACCGGCGACGGCGGCAGGGGCGACGGC
>JBOGGR010000382.1:0-6029 GCA_050744025.1 Acidimicrobiales bacterium | reverse complement strand
GCCCGCGCTCGGCCAGCCCGCGCTCGGCCAGCCCCCGCTCCCACCCTCGGCCCGCCCGAGGCGACCAACCGAAAGGCAGGCACCGCATGAGCAAGATCAGGGTGGCCATCGCCGGCGTGGGCAACTGCGCCTGTGCCCTCGTCCAGGGCCTCGAGCACTACCGGAGCGCCGACCCCGCCGACACCGTCCCCGGCCTGATGCACGTGGTGCTGGGCGGCTACCACGTTCGCGACGTCGAGGTGGTGGCCGCCTTCGACGTGGACGCCGCCAAGGTCGGGCTGGACCTCGGCAAGGCCGTTTTCGCCGGGCAGAACAACACGATCCGCTTCGCCGCCGTCGGTTATCTCGGCGTCGCCGTGCAGCGGGGGCCGACCCTGGACGGGCTCGGCCTCTACTACCGGGAGGCCGTCGAGGAGTCGCCCGCCGAGCCGGTGGACGTGGCCGCTGCGCTGCGGGAGGCCGGGGCCGAGGTCCTGGTGGCCTACCTGCCGGTGGGCTCCGAGGAGGCCCAGCGCCACTACGCCGAGGCCTGCCTCGACGCCGGCGTGGCCTTCGTCAACGCGATCCCGGTGTTCATCGCCAGTGACCCGGCCTGGGCGGAGCGGTTCCGGGCAGCCGGCCTGCCCATAGTCGGCGACGACATCAAGAGCCAGGTAGGGGCGACGATCGTCCACCGCATCCTGGCCCGGCTGTTCGAGGACCGGGGCCTGGCCCTCGACCGGACCTACCAGCTCAACGTGGGCGGGAACATGGACTTCATGAACATGCTGGAGCGGGCCCGGCTGGAGTCCAAGAAGGTATCGAAGACCCAGTCGGTCACGAGCCAGATCGAGCACGGCATCTCCGACCACGACGTCCACATCGGCCCGTCGGACCACGTGCCGTGGCTGGACGACCGCAAGTGGGCCTACATCCGCCTGGAAGGCCGCAACTTCGGGGACGTCCCCCTCAACATCGAGCTCAAGCTCGAGGTGTGGGACTCGCCCAACTCGGCCGGGGTCATCATCGACGCCGTCCGCTGCGCAAAGGTGGCCCTCGACCGCGGCATCGGGGGCCCGCTCCTCGGCCCCTCCGCCTACTTCATGAAGTCCCCGCCGGTCCAGTACCACGACGACGAGGCCCGCCGCATGGTCGAGGAGTTCGCGGCAGAGCTATAGAGGAACGGGCCCGGCGGCACACCGGCCGGCTGCCCACTCCCGCCCCGCGCCCGCCCCGCGCCCGCCCCGCGCCCGGGGCGGCGTGGGGCAAGATGCCCCAATGCCGACCGACAACGCCGCTGCCTGGGACCGCCATTCGGCCCACTACCAGGCCGGGGCACGCCTCTCCACCGACGTGGCCCACTACGGGCCGGACATCGGCACCGAGGACGACTTCCGCCTGCTCGGGGACCTCCGGGGCAAGCGCGTCCTCGAGCTGGGGTGCGGCGGGGCCCAGTGCTCCATCGCCTTCGCCCGCCAGGGGGCGACGGCGATCGGGATCGACTTCTCGGCCGAGCAGCTCGCCTTCGCCCGCCGCCTGGTCGAGCGGGAAGGGGTCAAGGTGGAGCTGCGCCAGGGCGACCTGGCCGACCTCGCCTTCCTCCGGGCCGACTCGATCGACCTGGTGTTCTCGGCCTACGCCTTCGGCTTCGTGGACGACCTGCGCCGGGTGTTCCGCCAGGCGCACCGTGTCCTCAAGATGGGGGGACCCCTGGTCTTCAGCCTGCCGCACCCGGCCTACGACATGATCGACGACGACGATCCCGACCAGCCCCTGCTCGTCCGCCGCTCCTACTTCGACCAGAGGCCCATCGACTACGAGTGGGCCGGCATCCCCTTCACCGACTACCGCCACCCGATCGGGGACCTGTTCTCGGCGCTCGTCCGCTCCGGCTACCGCGTGGACACGATCCAGGAGCCCGAGCCCCCGCCGTCGGGGCCGCGGAGCCAGCACTGGCGGGAGGCGTTCCGCCTCGTCCCCCGCACGCTGATCGTGCGGGCCCGCAAGGAGGGCCTGTAGGCGGCTCGCTTCGCGACCGAACAGGCGCGCCCCGAAAGAGATGATGGTTTGCAACTGCCTGCATGATGATCAAGCACGACCTCCCCCACAACCCCGGCCGCTGGCGCCCTGGGCCGATCTGGGTCCGCCGGGACCACGACGGCCAACTGCACTCTCGTGGCCGCACGAAACCATGCTCCCGAGCGTGCCGTGGCCGCCATGACCGACGCCGCCAGAGGGCTTCGCCTTCGCAACGGCAGCTACCGGGCCGCCGTCCGCTCCGCCCAGGGCGAGGAGATCAGTGAGCAGACGGCCAGCCGGGATCTCGAGGTCCTGGTCGACGCCGGCCTGCTGCGCCCCGTCGGCGAGAAGCGGGCCCGCTTCTACCTGGGTGCTCCGCCCCTCCGGGATGCCTGGGACTCGGTGCGGTCGGCCCGCTCGGCCCGGGCCCACGACGATCCCTTCTCACCCGACTTCCAGGAGCTCGACCCGGCGCAGGCCGGCCTCTTCTGATCGCCGGCCGTCACAGCTGGCGGGCACCTCCTCGTCGAACCACACAGGGACCTGCCCGAGCTCCACGGCTCGGGCGAGGCCGTCGGCTAGCCCGGCCGCGGCGGCTGGCGCCCCGCCCACCAGGCCCTGAGGCGGCGGCCGGCCTCCTCCTCGCCGAGCGGTCCCTCGTCCATCCGCAGCTCCAGCAGATGGGCCAGCGCCTGGCCAACGACCGGCCCCGGGGGGACGCCGAGGATCGCCATCACGGCGTCGCCGTCCAGGTCTGGCCGGATGGCATCGAGCTCCTCCTTGGCCGCCAGCTCCTCGATGCGGCGCTCCAGCTCGTCCATGCGCTTCCCGAGGGCCCGGGCCCGGACCGGGTTGCGGGTGGTGCAGTCGCACCGCGTCAGCTCGTTCAGCCGGGCCAGCAGCGGACCGGCGTCGCGGACGTAGCGGCGGACCGCCTTGTCCGTCCAGCCCAGGCGGTAGGTGTGGAAGCGCAGGTGGAGCTCGACCAGCTCCGACACCTCCTCGACGTCGTGCGTCGGGTAGCGCAGCGCCCGCATGCGGTCCCTCGTCATCCTGGCCCCCACCACCTCGTGGTGGTGGAACGAGACGCCCTCCGGGCCGTAGGCCCGCGTCCGGGGCTTGCCCACGTCGTGGAAGAGGGCTGCCAGCCGCAGGATCCGGTCAGGACGGTCCGCGCCCGCGCTGGTCTTCTCGACCACGGCGATCGTATGGGCCAGCACGTCCTTGTGCCGGTGAACCGGGTCCTGCTCCAGGGCCAGCGCCGGCAGCTCGGGGAGGAGCTCGCCGGCCAGGCCGGTCTCGACGGCGAACCACAGGCCGGCCGACGGCCGGGGCACCACGACCAGCTTGTCGAGCTCGTCCCGGATGCGCTCGGCGGACACGATGGAGAGCCGGCCGTGGAGACGCACGACAGCCGCCACGAGGTCCGGGTCGGGCTCGAGGCCGAAGCGGGCGACGAAGCGGGCCGCCCGAAGCATGCGCAGGGGGTCGTCGGTGAAGGAGACCTCGGGAGCGAGCGGGGTGCGCAGCCGGCCCGCGGCCAGGTCGGACAGGCCGTCGAACGGGTCGATCAGGACCAGGTCCGGGAGGCGCAGGGCGAGGGCGTTGACGGTGAAGTCCCGCCGCGACAGGTCGGCCTCCACGGCGCCGGCGTAGACGACATCGGGCTTGCGGGAGTCGGGGTCGTAGGCCTCGGCCCGGTGGGTCGTGATCTCGTAGCGCCGCCCGCCGCGGGATGCTCCGATGGTCCCGAAGCGCTTGCCTTGGAGCCACACCGTGTCGGCCCAGCCGGCCACCAGGGCCTCGGTCTCCTCCGGCCGGGCGTCGGTGGTGAAGTCCAGGTCCTGGTCCCGGGCCGCCCCCTCGCCGCGGGGCGGCCCGATGATGGCGTCCCTCACCACGCCGCCGACCAGGTAGAGCCGCCTGCCGGCGGCATCGAACCGGCGGGCCAGCTCTGCGGACTCCTCCACCAGCGGGCGGACCCGCTCGGGGATCACCGTCGTCACGGTGCCCGAGGGTAGCGGGGCAGGGACCGGCCCCCCCGGTGCCTGGCCCTATGCCGGCGCCGGCCGCGCCGCCAGGCGCCGCGCCGCCTCGGCCACGACAGGGGCGTCCGGGCCGCCGGACGACGCCGGCTCCGGCCGCCACCGCACGCCGGCCAGGGCGGCCACGCACGCCCCCGACGACGCGGCCAGCGCGTCCAGGTCGTAGCCCCCCTCCAGGAAGGCCAGGCGCCGCCCCGCCGGGACGAGGCCCGCCAGCCGGTCGGTGAGGTCCGCGAAGTCGCCGGCCGACAGCCTGAGGTCGGTGAGGGGATCGGCCCGGTGGCCGTCGAAGCCGGCCGAGAGCACGAGCCAGGTTGGCCGGAACGCCTCGACGACCGGGACGACCACCTCGTCGACCGCCGCCCGGTACGCGTCCCCGGTGGTCTCGGGTCGCATCGGGAGGTTGAGGGTGGTGCCCTCACCCGCGCCGGCCCCTGCCTCCTCGAGCCGGCCCGTGCCGGGGTACAGGGGCCACTGGTGGAGAGACACGTACAGCACCCGGGGATCCTCGTAGAAGACCTCCTGGGTGCCGTTCCCGTGGTGGGCGTCGTAGTCCACGATGGCCACCCGCTCGCCCCGGTCGGCCAGGGCCGCGGCGGCCACGGCCACGTTGTTCAGCAGGCAGAAGCCCATGGCCCTGCTACCGGTGGCGTGGTGGCCGGGAGGCCGGACAGCCAGGAAGGCGGCGTCGGCCTCCCCGGCGTCGAGCCGCTCGATGGCGCTGGGGCCCGCCCCGGCGGCCAGCACGGCGGCGTCCCAGGAGGCCGGCCCGGCTCCCGTGTCGGGATCGAGGTGGCCCCCCCCGGACCGGCAGAAGCGCTCGATGGCGTCCAGGTAGGCCGCGGGATGGACCCGCTCCAGCTCGGCCCGGGTGGCGGCGCGGGGCGCGGCCGCCACGGCGGCGCCGGAGAGGCCCGCCTCCTCGATCCCACGGGCGACCGCCCGGAGGCGGTCGGGGCGCTCGGGGTGGCCCCGGCCGGCGTCGTGGTCGAGGCAGCGGTCGTGAGCGAGCAAGAGCACACCCATCGTCGCCAGGCTATCCGGCACCGGTGCCGGGCCTCCCCCGCGCCGCCCGGGGTCCAGGGCCGGGAGCCGGGAGGCCCGCGCCGGGAGCCGGGAGCCGGGGGGTCCCGTGCCCGGAGCCGGGGCCCTGATCCCGTAGGCTTCCGGCCGGTGGGCAGGCCGGCCGACGTCCAGGTCATCCGCTGGTGCGGCGAAGAGGCCCGGACCGGGCCATGGCGCGGCGACCGGGCGATCGCCTACCTGAGCCCGCTGGCCGGCGGCCCGGTCCCCTCCCCGGCGTTCGTCCACCGCTGCCTGGACCGGCTCGCCGCCGACGGGTTCCGACGAGTGATCACGTCGGCCCTCGGGCCACTGGAGCAGGCCGCGTTCCTGGGCGCTGGCTTCCAGGTGGAGGAGCGGCTCTGGGTGCTCGTGCACGACCTCCACGAGCTGCCGCCTGCCCCGGCCGGGGACCGCGCCACCTCCCTCCGCCGGGCCCGGTCCGCCGACCGGGCGGCCGCGCTGGAGGTGGACGGCCTGGCGTTCCAGCCGTTCTGGCACCTGGACGGTCACGGGCTGGACGAGGCCCTGTCGGCCACCCCCCACGTTCGCTTCCGCGTGGCCGGGGACCAGCGGTCGGAGATCGTAGGCTATGCGATCACCGGACGAGCCGGGGCACGGGGGTTCGTCCAGCGCCTGGCCGTCCACCCCGACCACCAGGGACGGGGCCTGGGCCGGACCCTGCTCCTGGACGGCCTCCGGTGGCTCCGCCGGCGGCGGGTCACACAGGTCGTCGTCAACACCCAGGTCGGCAACGCCCGCGCCCTGGCCCTCTACCAGGCGGCCGGGTTCCGGACCGACTCCTCGGGCCTGTCCGTCCTCTCCGCGGGCCTGCCCCGATGACCGGCCCAGGCGGCCGGGCGGGGGGGCGGCTCCTGGGCCGGGCGGGGGGGCGGCTCCTGGGCCGGGCGGGGGGGCGGCTCC
>JBOGGR010000381.1:0-10935 GCA_050744025.1 Acidimicrobiales bacterium | reverse complement strand
CGCCTTCGGGGCGTCAACCACCATCCACATGAGCAACACGGCGGAACCGGCGCCCCCAAATCACCTCGACGTCCGCACTCGGGACCCCTCGGGACCCCCTACCGGCCCTTCGCCCCGCTGAGCGCTTGTTTTAGGACTAACCCTTGCCCTCTACCCCGTCTGGTTGCTACCCCCGTCAGGCCCCTGCCCGCTTAGGCTCGATTCCAGGGCGGGCGATGGCGAGTCGCGGTTGGGCTGCCGCCGCTCGTGGGTAAGGACGAGCCCGGCCACAGATCTGTGCCTCGCGTCTCCCGTGGTGGGGGCCGGCGGCGAGCGACAAGCGCCTCTGGCGCCTACAGCCAAGGACCTGGCGCCACGCACGACCATGCTCACCTACCTCTTCGCCGGGTTGGCCGCCTGCGCCAACGCCGTGTCGTCGGTCCTCCAGCGCAAGGCGGACAAGGACGAGTCCTCCGAGGACAACTTGAGCCTTCGCCTGATCTGGGACCTGCTGCACAAGCCGGTGTGGTTCGGGGGCATCCTGGCGGTGATCGCCGGGTTCCTCTTGCAGGCCACCGCCCTCAGCGCCGGCGCCCTGGCCGTGGTGGAGCCGGTCCTGGTGCTCGAGCTCCCCGTCACCTTGGTGCTGGCCGGCTTCGTGTTCCACCGGCCGATGCACGGCCGCGAGTGGGCGGCGGTCGTGGCCATCACCGCCGGCCTGGCCGGCTTGCTGTACTTCCTCTCCCCGTCGGCCGGGACCGGGACCCGGGTCCCCGACCTGGAGTGGGCCCTTGGCATCGTCGCCACCCTGGGCGCCGTCGCCGGCCTGGTGGCCTGGTCCCTCCGGCCGGGGAGCGACGCCCGCCGGGCCGCCCTGCTGGGGGTGGCCACCGGGATCTCCTTCGGGCTCACCGCCGCCTTCATGAAGGCCATGACCAACGCCCTGGCCCACGGCTTCGCCAACGTCTTCGTGACCTGGCAGACCTACGCCATGATCGTGACCGGGGCGCTGGCCATGTTCCTGCTCCAGAGCGCTCTCAACGCCGGACGCCTGGTGGCCGCCCAGCCCGGCTTCACCGGTGCCGATCCGGTGGTGTCCATCCTGTGGGGGGTGCTGGTCTTCGGCGAGAAGGTCCGGGGGGGCCTCTACCTCATCCTGGTGGGAGTCTCGGTAGTGGTGGCCGCCTGGGGGGTGTACCTGCTGTCCAGCTCACCGCTCCTCAGCGGAGAGTCCTCGGGGGACGAATCGGAGTCGGGACGCAGCACCGGCAGGTGACACTGGTCGTCGGAGGGGACATGGGGGGCGCCTTCTCCGCAGCAGCCGACCCATGGCGGCCCCTCAGCGGACGGCGGTCAGGCCGAGCGGGGCCAGGTGGGTCCCGAGGTCCGAGGCCACCTGGCCGAAGATCGCGGCGGCCGAGGACTCGTCGGCGGCCATGGCCCGGCCGTTGGAGGCCAGGCTGGCGGCCGTGGCCTTGTCGCCCGGGTGCATGGCCAGCTGCTCGACGTCGAGCAGGACGGTGGCGGCGTGGGGGTACGCCCAGGTCCCCAGGCTGTACACGGCCAGGGTGAGCTTGGGGTAGGAGGACAGCGCGCCAGGCACCTGGATGCTGACCAGGTCGTAGACGTCCGAGGTCGTGGGGGTGCAGTTGGCCTCGGCCTGCTTGGCCAGCTTCGCGACCCGCGCCGCCTCGGCGGGGGAGGGGGCCGGGCCGAGACGGTGCCATGCGCCGAGCACGGCGCCCAGCCCGCCGTTGCAGATGTAGAGGTCCCCCCTCACCTGGTCGTAGAGCGTCGTGAGCTTGGCGGCCCGCTGGGGCGAGCTGTACGTGTCGTAGCGGTCCGAGAGGACGGCCAGCCCGACGATCACCACGGCGATCAGGAGCTGGTACCGGCGCCGGCGGTACCACGGCCGGCGCCCCTTGCCCACCTTGCTGGGCGCGCTCAGGAAGCCGCCGCGGCGGCGGGGGGAGATCGCGGCGACGTCCGCGCGGATCCCTGTGACGTCCGGGCGGGCCTCTGTCATGCCCCGGACCGGGCGAGCGGCACGCGTCTCGAAATGGCTCGCTCACCTCCCTGCCCCGGCCCGTCCACCCGGTGCGGCTCCACCCGGCGCGTCGCCACCCTAGCCATCTCCGGCGCCGTGGGGAAGGGCATCGGCACCTGCGACCCCGCCTGGCCGGCGGCCGAGCTCGCCGCCTGAGGCCCCGCCGGGACCCCGGCCGAGCCCCCCGCCGGCACGCCGCCGCCGGCCCACTAGGAAGGCGCCGAAGGCGACCAGGGCCGCGGCCAGGCCGATCGCGATCTCGACCTGCCCCCCGCCCACGAGCCTTGCCAGGGTGGCCTGGAAGCCGTCGATGCGGAGGATGAGGCTGGTGGAGGTGTACGGCGCGTACAGGTCGACCACCCAGTAGTAGACGAGGTAGGCGCCGACCAGGAGGAGGAGTGCGGAGGCGAGGCGCTCGATGTGCCGGCCGGCCCGGCGCAGCAGGCTCACGACCGACGTGCGGGCGAGGGCCAGAGCCAGGCTCACGACGCAGAGCACAGCAGCCATCCCCGCGGCGTATGCGAGGAAGGTGGCCATGCCAGTGACCACGCCGACGCGCGTGAAGGCCCCGGCCACCCCGCCGAGGAAGATGGGCAGCGAGCAGGTGAGCGACGCGAGCGCATACGAGACGCCGAAGCCCACCATGGAGCCGAAGGTCCGCCCCGGGCTGCCCAGGCGGAGCCTTGGCAGGGGGACGGGGATCCGGCGGCCGGCGAGGCCGAGGAGGCCGATGCCCGCCAGGCAGGCCCCGATCACGATCATGGCCCAGGGCACCCAGGCCATGAACAGTGTCACCCCTGCCCGGAACAGGGCGCCGAGCACGGCGAAGACGACGACGAAGCCGACCGCGACCGCCGCCGAGGACGCCACGGCCCTCCCCAGCCGGGTGGCGAGCCCGGTCCCGTCCCCCTCCGCCCCGACGAAGAACGAGAGGTACGCCGGGAGCATCGGGAACCCGCACGGGTTGACCGCGGCGACCAGGCCCAGGGCGAAGGCGTAGGAGAGCTCGGCAGTCAAGGCGGCCCCGATGCTACTCCCGGGCTGTCACCGGGGTCAGGGCAGCCTCGGTGGCCCGGATAGCCCGCCACTCCTCGTCGAGGTCGGTGCCGGGCGTGAGCGGGGCGCCGGAGGCGGCAGCGGGGGCGCCCTCCGTGGCCGGCATCCCCAGCCGGGCCCGGTAGGCCCGCCGGAAGGGCAGCTCGGCCTCCTCGCGCCGTCGCTCGCGGGCCTCCAGGGCGGACCCTGCGGCCAGGATGGCGAGGACGAGCACCAGGAACAGGAATGCAATAGGTATCCACATCCAGGTAAAGACCATGATCAGTTGCCTCCTTCTAGCTGGACGAACATCGACTGATCCGAACGTACCCATGGCCGGTTACCGCACGGATATGTGGCGGTATTCATCGGTAAAGGTCCGCGGGCCGTGTGTCACAATCGTCGGGTGGTCGCCTCTGCCCGGGTCCTGGTGGTCGACGACGAGCGAGCGGAGCGGTTCCTCCTGCGTCAATACCTGGCCAAGGAGGGCTACGACGTCGTCGAGGCCGCCGACGGGGAGGAGGCCCTGCGACTGGTCGGGCAGGGCGACCTCGACCTGGCCCTGGTCGACGTCATGCTGCCCGGTCTGGACGGCCTGGACCTGGTCAAGGCCCTCCGGCGCCAGTCCTCCATCCCAGTGATCCTGGTGACGGCCCGGGGGGAGGAGTCGAGCCGGGTGGCGGGCCTGGAGGTGGGGGCCGACGACTACGTGGTGAAGCCCTTCTCCCTCCCTGAGGTGGTGGCCAGGGTCCGGGCCCAGCTCCGGCGGGCCCGGGACCTGGTGGCCCTGGCGCCCCCGCCCCTCGAGCCGCCCCCGCCCCTCGAGCCGCCCCTTCGGGTGGGGGCGGTGGAGGTGGACCGGGAGGCCCGGCGGTGCCGGGTGAACGGCCGTGAGGTGGAGCTCACCCGGCGGGAGCTGGACCTGCTCGTCGCCCTCCTGGAGCGACAGGGTCAGGTGACGAGCCGGCGCCAGCTCCTCGAGGCGGCGTGGGGGACCACGTACATCTCGGAGAAGACCGTGGACGTCCACCTGGCCAAGCTCCGCCGCAAGCTGGGGAAGGCGGTGCGGGTCACGGCGCTGCGGGGTGTGGGGTACCGGCTCGAAGGCTGATGCTCGCCGTCCTCTCCTCGCTCCGGTTCCGGGTGCTCGTCTCCATGCTGCTCCCGTCGGTGGCCGTGCTGGTCGGGTCGTTCTTCCTCTTCAACCACTTCGACCAGGCCAGCCAGAGGGCCGGGAGCGTGGTCAGCAACCTCCAGGCCGCCCGGGCGGTGGCGACCGTGGCCGGCTCCGCCGCCAGCCGCAGCTCGGCCGCCGACCGCCAGGCCTTCCAGGTCTTCCAGACCCTGCTCGGGGACGACCAGCTCATCGTCACCCGGGCCGGCCGCACCCTGTTCCGGGGCCCGCCCAACCCGGACCGGCCCCAGTTCCAGGTGTCGAGCACCTTCCCGGGCGGAGGGGAGGTGCTCATCGTCGGCGACGTGGACAGCACCACCGTGCTGTCGCTGAAGCTGACGGGGGTGGCGCTTCTGGTGCTGGCCGTGGTGGTGGCAGCCGCAGTCGCCGGGACGAGGACGGCCACCCGCCTCATCCGGGAGCCGGTCGAGCGGGCGGTGGAGGTGGCGGACCGGGCCGCTGGCGGGGACCTCGGCGCCAGGATGGGAGAGGCCGGCCCTCCGGAGCTCCAGCGGCTGGCCCGGGCCTTCGACGGCATGGCCGTGGCGCTGGAGGCCGCCGACCGGCGCCAGCGCCAGTTCCTGGCCGACCTGGCCCACGAGATCGCCACCCCCCTCAACGCGGTCGCCGGCCTCGCCATGGCCACGGTCGACGGGACCGTCGCCACTCCGGCGGCCCGGGCCGAGACCGCGGACCTGCTGGAGCAGGAGGTGGCGCGGGTCCGGGCCCTGCTGGACGCCCTCCGGGGCCTCCCGGGCCTGGACGTGGCCGGCTCCGGCGAGCTCGAGGCCGTCGACCTGCGGGCCCTGTGCCGGGCCGTGGCGGCACGGCTGGCTCCTGGGGCCCGGGCGGCCGGGCTCCAGCTGGCAGTGGACGCCGGGCGTCGGGACGTCACTGTCGTGTCGGACCCCAGGCTGATCGACACCATCCTGACCAACCTCGTGACCAACGCCATCCGCTACACGCCCTCGGGCGGGCGCGTGGACCTGGCCGTCCGCCGGCGCCCCGGGGAGGTGGTGGTCTCGGTCACCGACACCGGCGTCGGGATCGCCCCGGCCGACCAGGACCGGATCTTCGACCGCTTCTACCGGGTCGACCAGGCCCGGGACCGGGCCTCGGGAGGCTCGGGGCTGGGCCTCGCCATCTCCAGGCGGGCGGCCATCGCCCTAGGCGGCCGCATCGAGGTGGACAGCCGGCCGGGGGCGGGCAGCCAGTTCCGGGTGGTCCTCCCCGTCCGCCCGGGACGGTGGGAGGCCGCCGGCGGGGCCGGGCCGGAGGCGGCGGAGGCTCCCCCCTCCACGTCGCGCTGAAGGGGGCCGCCGCCCCTGCCGATGGGATGGAGATGTCCGGACGCTTGGGGCCACTGCTGGTCGCAGCCGGGGTCCTCACGCCCGAGCAGGTGGAGCGCGCCCAGGCGCAGTGCGAGCGGACGAGGCGCTCTCTGCCCCGGGTCCTCCTCGAGCTCGACCTCGTCACCGAGTCGGACCTGATGGCGATGGTGGCTCGCCACCTCGGCCTCGAGATCGTCGACCCGACCGAGACCCCCGTCGACCCGGGCGCCGCCAACCTGATCAGCGACGGCCTGGCCCGCCGCTACCAGGTGATGCCGATCGGCTGGGAGGGCGGCAGGTCCGGGCCGGGCCGCCGGCTGGTGGTGGCCATGGTCGACCCCACCAACGTCGTGGCCATCGACGACGTACGGACGCTGACCGGCCACGCCGTCAAGGTGGTGGTGGCCCCCCGCCCCGCCCTCCTGGCCGCGATCGACCGCTATCTCCGGGCCGACGGCGATGCGGAGGACATCTCGGTCGAGGCGGCCAACCAGCTGGACGACAAGGACGACCTGTCCAGCATCCGGGAGGTGGTCGAGGACGCCCCCATCGTCCGGCTGGTCAACCTGCTGCTGAACCAGGCCGTGGCCGACCGGGCCTCGGACATCCACCTGGAGCCCATGGAGGGCGACGTCCGGGTCCGCTACCGGATCGACGGCGTGCTCCACGAGGTCATGCGCCTGCAGAAGTCGATCCAGGCCGGCGTGGTGTCCCGCCTCAAGATCATGGCCGACGTGAACATCGCCGAGCGCCGGGTGCCCCAGGACGGGCGGCTGTCGCTCACCGTGGGCGGGCGTCCGATCGACGTGCGGGTGGCCACGCTGCCGACCGTCCACGGGGAGAAGGTGGTCCTCCGGCTCCTCGACAAGTCCAACGCCCTCCTGCGGCTGTCCGACCTCGGGTTCCTGCCCGCCTCGCTGGAGCGCTTCTCCCGCGCGTACGTCCAGCCCCACGGAACGATCCTCGTCACCGGTCCCACCGGGTCGGGGAAGTCGACCACGCTCTACGCCACGTTGAACATCATCAACGACGACGTGAAGAACATCATCACCGTCGAGGACCCCGTCGAGTACCGCCTGGCCGGCGTGAACCAGATGCAGGTCAACCCGAAGGCCGGGCTCACCTTCGCCGTGGCCCTGCGCTCGATCCTGCGAGCCGACCCCGACGTGGTGCTCGTGGGCGAGATCAGGGACAAGGAGACGGCCACCATCGCCGTCGAGGCGTCGCTCACCGGCCACCTGGTGCTGTCCACCATCCACACCAACGACGCCGCCAGCACGCCGAGCCGCCTGATCGAGATGGGCGTGGAGCCGTTCCTCGTGGCGAGCGCCATCTCGTGCATCGTGGCCCAGCGCCTGGTCCGCCGCCTCTGCGACCGCTGCAAGCAGGCCTACCGGCCCGACGAGGCCGACCTCATCGTGGCCGGCTGGGACCTCGACGACGGGGCCCGGCCCGAGGTGCTGTGGCGGGCCGGCGCATGCGGGGTGTGCGGGCGGACGGGCTACCGGGGGCGGTTCGCGCTCCACGAGGTGCTGAACGTGTCCG
Organism: Acidimicrobiales bacterium; assembly: GCA_050744025.1. Classification (GTDB taxonomy): domain Bacteria; phylum Actinomycetota; class Acidimicrobiia; order Acidimicrobiales; family JAJPHD01; genus JBOGGR01. The sequence continues at coordinate 3,824 of JBOGGR010000381.1, read as the reverse complement.
AGGAGGTCGAGCGGCTGGTGGTGGACCGGGCCCACACGGAGGAGGTCCACAAGGTGGCGGTGGCCCAGGGCATGATCACCCTGCGCCAGGCCGGGATGCGCCAGGTGGCCGCCGGCCTCACCTCCATCGAGGAGACCCTCAGGGTCGTGGGCTAGGGCGCCGATAGGTCTGGTGTGGCCCCCCCGTTGACGCTCGGTGAGCTGCTGGCCGAGGATAGGAACGGCCCCGGGCGCGCCGCGGGCGAGGTGCCCACTCCCGACCCTCCCGCCGGCGCCCAGGCCGCGCCGTCCGGCCCGCCCCCCGACGAGGGCCTGGCTCCCGACCTGCACGTCGACGACCTGCTGGCCCAGGTCGTGCAGTCGACCGGGTCCGACCTGCACCTGACCGCCGGGCTCCCGCCCAGCATCCGGGTGGACGGCCACATACAGCCGCTGGACGGCTTCCCCGCCCTCGCCCCCGCCGACACCCGGCGCCTCGTGTACGCCGTGCTGACCCAGAAGCAGCGGGAGCGCTTCGAGGCCAACCTGGAGCTGGACACCTCGCACAGCGTGCCCAAGGTGGGGAGGTTCCGCGTCAACGTGTTCCTCCAGAGGGGCTCCGTCGGCTCGGTCATGCGGGCCATCCCCCACGACGTCGTGCCGTTCGACCGCCTCGGCATGCCGCCGGTGGTGGGGGGCTTCGCCGAGCTCCCCCGGGGCCTGGTCCTCGTGACCGGCCCCACGGGGTCCGGGAAGTCGACCACGCTGGCGTCGGTGCTCGACATCGTGAACCGCACCAGGTCCGCGCACATCATGACGGTCGAGGACCCCATCGAGTTCATCCACCGGCACAAGAGGGCGGTGGTCAACCAGCGCGAGGTGGGCGAGGACACTCAGTCCTTCGCCCTGGCCCTCAAGCACGTGCTGCGCCAGGACCCCGACGTCATCCTGGTGGGCGAGATGAGGGACCTCGAGACCATCTCGACGGCGCTCACGGCGGCCGAGACCGGGCACCTCGTGTTCGGGACCCTGCACACCCAGGACGCCCCGCAGTCGGTGGACCGGATCATCGACGTGTTCCCGGCCCACCAGCAGCAGCAGGTGAGGACCCAGCTGGCGGCGACCCTCCAGGCGGTCGTGACCCAGCAGCTCGTGCCGCGGGTGGGGGGACGGGGGCGGGTCGTGGCCGCCGAGATAATGGTGGCCACCCCGGCCGTGCGCAACCTGATCAGGGAGGCCAAGACCCACCAGCTGTACTCGGCCATGCAGGCGGGCGGCCAGCACGGCATGCAGACGATGGACATGAGCCTGGCCGCCCTGGTGGGGAAGGGGACGGTCGAGATGAGCCGGGCGCTGCGCTACTGCGCCAACGCGGAGGACCTCCACCGGCTGGTGGGGGGGAGCGCGGCCGGCGCTCGTGGCCAAGGAGGGCCTGGGGGAGCTGACGGCCGTTCCTCCGAGACCGCGCGGCGGCTCGGCCGGAGCAGGTAGCAGCCGTGCCCGACACCTACACGTACCGGGTCCGCGAGCCCGGCGGCCGCACGGTGCAGGGATCCCTGGAGGCCGACAGCAGCGCGCTCGTCGTGGCGAAGCTGCGGGAGATGGGGTACGTGCCCCTCGCCATCGACCTCAAGCCCACGACCGGCATGAGCCGGGAGCTGAAGATCCCCGGCATGGGGGGACGGATCAAGCAGAAGGACGTGGCTGTGTTCAGCCGGCAGTTCGCCACCATGGTGGACGCCGGCCTCAGCCTGCTCCGGTCCCTCTACGTCCTCGTGGAGCAGACCGAGAACAAGATCCTGGCCAAGGTCCTGGACGAGGTGCGCCTCGACGTCGAGCGGGGCGCGTCGCTCTCCCAGGCCCTGGCCAAGCGGCCCAAGGCCTTCAGCCGGCTGTTCGTCGCCATGGTGCGGGCCGGCGAGACCGGCGGCATGCTCGACATGGTCCTCCGCCAGCTCGCCGCGACCATCGAGAAGCAGGTCGAGCTGCGCCGCAAGATCAAGTCGGCCATGACCTACCCGACCATGGCGCTGGTCATGTGCCTCACCATCGCCGCCGCCATGCTCCTCTTCGTGGTGCCGACGTTCAAGAAGCTCTACGCGACCCTCCACGGCACGCTGCCGCTGCCCACCCGCCTTCTCATGGCCACCTCCCACATCACGGTCAAGTTCTTCCCCCTCGTGGTGCTCGCCATCGCCGCCGTCGTCTTCGGCGTGCGGCGGATCATCCGGACCAAGCGGGGCCGGGCGGCGTGGGACGCCTTCAAGCTGCGGATCCCGGTGTTCGGGCTCCTGGTGCACAAGACGGCGGTGACCCGCTTCTCCCGCACCATGGGGTCCCTGCTGCACTCGGGGGTGCCGATCCTGGAGGCCGTGGAGATCACCAAGGAGACGGTCGGCAACCAGTCCTTCGTAGTCGCCCTGGAGGACATGCAGCAGGGCGTCAAGGCGGGGGAGCCCGTGGCCCGGCGCCTCGCGAACCATGCCGTCTTCCCGCCCATGGTCGTGCAGATGCTCGCCGTGGGGGAGGAGACGGGCGCCGTCGACACCCTGCTCGAGAAGGTGGCGGAGTTCTACGAGCAGGAGGTGGAGGCCATGGTCAACTCGCTGACGTCGCTCATCGAGCCCCTCCTGATCGTCGGGATCGGCAGCCTCGTCGGGAGCATGGTGATCTCCCTCTACCTCCCCCTCTTCAACATCATCAAGCTGATCAAGTAGCGGCGCCTCCGGGCGCCCCGCCCCGGGCATCGCGCCGATGGGGGCCGAAGGCCTCTATGATGGACGATGCAGCGGATCGGGCCGCGACGGGGTGGGGCTCGTCGCCGGGCCCATGACGGATCGCCTGCCCGGCGGGGGAGGGGGACGTCCTGCCCGACGGGTCCGCAGAGAGGTCATTTGAGCACGCACCTACTCGCATCCATCGAGAGCATGGTCGCCGCCGAGGCGGCCGGCGAAGCCACGCCTGCGGAGCTGGAGGCGCTGTCCTCGGATCCCGGGGCGTGGGCCGCGACGCTGCGCTCGCTGCTCGCCGACACCGAGGCCGGGCTGGCCGGCGCCCGCCGGCTCTCCGGGTCGTTGCGGGAGCAGGCCGTCGCCGACCTGGAGGAGGAGTGGGACAGCCTCGCGACCGCGCTGCGGCGGCTGACCGGCGAGGGGCCGGCCGGCGCCGGCTCGGGCGCGCCGTCCCCTGGGGCGCTGCGCCAGGGCGGTGGTGCCGGGGGTCCCGGCTCGGGCAGGGGGGGTCCCGGCTCCGGCTCCGGCGACGGCGCCGGCTCGGGCCGTGGGGGTCCCGCCTCCGGCTCCGGCGATGGCTCGGGCCGCCGCCGTCCCGCGCCGGGCCCCGGCGCCCTCGTCCCGCCACTGGGCTCGGCCCCGCCGAGGCTGCAGGGCTCCTGGGCCGGGGGCCGGGTCGTGCTGTGGGCGGGCGGCCCGGGCGCCCATCCAGGTGGCCTCGCCGACCTGGAGGCACTGGTGGAGGGCGCCGGCGCCGCCTCGTTGCCCTGGGCCCCGCATGCCGGCGTGGGCCTCCCCGGCGGTGGCCGGGCGGCCGGGGTCTCGACGCCGGTGGGCGATGCCCTGGGATGGCTGGTCGGCGTCGGTGCCGGGCAGGTGGGCCTGGACGTGGCACCCAGCGTTGCCTGGCTGGGGCGGCTGGCCGTGTGGGCCACCGAGCTCGTGGCCGGCGGACGTGTGGCGCCGAGCCTGCGCCGAACCCAGCACCAGCCGGGCCAGGGCCGGGCGGGCGGGGCCGGAAGTGCCGGGCGGCCGGTTGCCGCGGGGCGGTCGGTGGGCTCCGGGAGAGCCGGGCCCGCTGGGGCGGGGGCGGCTGGGCGGGCCGGGGCCGCTG
>JBOGGR010000380.1:0-8045 GCA_050744025.1 Acidimicrobiales bacterium | reverse complement strand
GGGCCCGGGAGCACACCATTGACGCTCCTCCCGCGCCGGCCGGGCCGAGGTTTGCGGTCGGCGGCCAGGGGTGCGAGGATGCCGCCCCGAGGGATCCGAGAAAGCGCCGCGATCCCTGCCCGGCCCCCAGGCGGGCGTGACGGCCCCGCGCAGTAGCGTGAACGGCCGAGAACTGTCCGAGACCGTCCGAGACCATCTCACCCCGAAAGAGTCGCTGAGCTGTGGATGCAGGCTTTCCGCTGGTCGGAATGGGAGTGGCCAGGGTATTCCGCAAGACCATGATGACGGCCGGCGTCCTCGGCGGGCTCGGCCTGGCGGCCGGTGCCGTGCTGGGCTACCCGCTGATCGGGCTCGGGGTCGTCGTGGGAGTCGGCCTCGGGGTGGTCAACGCCTTCGGGATGCGGCGGATGGTGACCCGGGCTGCGGCCACGGGCGAGGCAGTGAGCAAGGGGGCCATCGCCGGGGCCAGCATCAGCCGTCTCGGGGTCGTCACGGTCTGCGTGTTCGTCCTCCTCTTCCTCGACCAGCCCGTCGGGGTGGGCTCCCTGGCCGGGCTGGTGCTGTTCCAGGTGGCGCTCCTCGCCAACTGCTCACGGATCATCCTGCGACAGCTCCGCCGTGAGGCCGGCCTGTGACCGGCCACCGCCTCGTGCTGGCCCTCGGGCCGCCGCCCCACCTCCTCGTCCAGGCCACGGCCCACTTCCCGCCCGCAGCCTGCCCCAACAACGTCTGCGTCACCGACGACGTCACCAGGACCATCTTCGGCCAGGCGATCGCCGTCAACGACGTGTGGTCGACGGTGCTGGCGGCCGTCATCGTGGCCGCCTCCGGCCTGTACGTGGCCCGCAAGGTGACGAGCGGGACCCCGGGCAGGGCCCAGCTCCTGTGGGAGTCGCTGGTGGGCTGGATCGGCGACCAGCTCGAAGGCCGTCTCGGGCCGGCCGGGCGGCCCGCCGTGCCGCTGGCCGTCTGCCTGTTCGCCTTCATCCTGATCGCGAACTGGCTGGAGATCTTCTGGCCGGCCGGCCACGCCCCCAACTACCTGCCCACCCCGACCTCGAACGTCAACATCGACTATGCCATGGCCCTCACGGTGTGGGTGTACACGAACGGCGTGGCCATCAGGAGGGCAGGCCTCGGGCGCTACTTCAAGCACTTCACCGAGCCGTACGCCTTCATGACCCCGTTCAAGGTCGTGGAGGAGCTGGCCAAGGTCCTCAGCCTGTCACTGCGGCTGTTCGGGAACGTGTTCGCCGGAGCGCTCGTCCTGGCCCTCATAGCCGGGCTGTTCCCGCTCTTCATCATCCCCTTCGCCGACTTCATCTGGGTGCCGTTCGACCTGTTCATCTTCGCCATCCAGGCTTTCATCTTCTCCCTGCTCACGATCATCTACTACCAGGAGGCCGTGGGGGTCGCCGAGGGGGGTGTCCACTGAGCTGATCCGGTTCGAGCCGTCGTCACGAGGCACGGCAGTCACCCGAGCAACACGACAAGCGGGTCCGGGCAAGCACTGTGCGCCAGGGCCGCGAGCCAGGAGGAATCCACACACAATGATGTTCGACCCGAGCCACATGATCCTGGCCCTGGGCAACGCGGCCAAGACCACCCCGGCGTCCATCGACATGGCGGGGGCCCTGATCGGGGGCGGTCTCGCCATGGGCGGGGGCGCCATCGGCGCCGGCATCGGCGACGGCCTGGCCGGGAGCCAGACCATCGCCGGGGTGGCCCGCCAGCCCGAGGCCCAGAGCCGACTGTTCACCATCTTCTTCCTCACGGTGGGCCTGGTCGAGGCGGCCTATTTCATCAACCTGGCCATCATGGCCCTGTTCGTCTTCGCCCTGAAGTAGGGCGCGACCGGACCGAGAGGAGGTTCCGGGCCATGCTCGGGGCAACCACCGACTTCCTGCTCCCAAACGCCACCTTCATTCCCGAGGTCATCACGTTCTTCATCCTGCTCGGGGTCCTGGCCAAGTACATCCTGCCTCCCATCAACCGGGCCATGGAGGCCCGCCGGGCCCAGATCGCCGAGTCCGTCGAGGTGATCGAGCAGGCGAGGACGACCGAGGAGGAGGCGAGGGTCAGGTCCGAGGCCATGCTCGCCGAGGCCCGGCGAGAGGCCAGGGCCCAGGTCGAGCAGGCCACGCGCCTCGGCGAGGAGCTCCGGGAGGAGCTGCGCCGGCGGGGCCGGGAGGAGTACGAGCGCACCCTGGCCCGGGCCGAGGTCGAGATCGAGCGGGCCACCCAGCGGGCCACGGACGAGCTCCGGCGCAGGGTGGCCGACCTGGTGGTGGCGGCGTCCGAGCAGGTCATCGGCCGCGAGCTCGGCGGCGACGGCCAGCGGGCCCTCATCGAGCAGGCCATCGCCGAGGTGGAGACGAGTGCCTGACCGCTCGGGCCGCATGCGGGAGCCCCTTGGAGGAACGGCCGCGGCTGCCACCGGCCCCGGTGGGCCACCCCCGCCCGGCGCGCCATGAGGGAGCAGCTGCGCGGGTACGCGGCGGCCGTGCTCGCCGGGGCGAGGGAGGCCGGCACCCTTCCCGCCGTGCACGGGGAGCTCGGCCTGCTGGCCGGGGCCGTCCTTTCCAGCGAGGCCCTCTACGACGCGCTGGTCGACGGGTCCATACCGGTGTCGAGCCGCCGGGCCGTGGTCGAGGACCTGCTGGCGGCGGCCGACCGGGCCACGGTCAGGCTGGCCTCGGAGGTGGTGGCCGTCGAGCGGCCGGGCGAGGTCCCGGCGACGATGGAGTGGCTCGTGGGCCGGGCCGGGGACGAGGTGAAGGCGGGCCAGGAGGGCCGGCCCGGGCCCCCCCCCGACCCGCCGGCCGGGCGGACGGCGACGAGGGAGCGCCTGGACGGCTTCGCCACCGCCCTGTTCCAGGACCTGGAGGACCGGGCCGGGGTGGACGAGGTGGAGGACGAGCTGTTCCGGTTCGCCCGGACGGTGGAGGGCTCGGAGCCCCTGCGGGCGGCAGTCACCAGCCCCGACCTCCCGGTGGGCCTCCGCCAGGCGGTGGTGTCCGACCTGCTGGCCGCCAAGGCGCAGCCGGCCACCCTCCGCCTCGTCTCCTACACCCTGGCCACGACCCGGGCCAGGGGTCTGGTGGAGCTGCTGGACTGGCTGGTGGACAGGGCGGCGGCCGAGCGGGGCCTTCGTGTGGCCCAGGTGAGAGCGGCCGTCGGCCTCTCCGAGGAGCAGCGCGGGCGCCTGGCTGCCGCCCTCTCCCGGACCACCGGGCGCCAGGTCGAGCTGCGGGTGACGGTCGACCCGTCGCTCATCGGTGGGATCGTCGTGCTGGTGGGCGACACCGTCATCGACGGGTCGGTGCGCAACCGGCTCGACCAGCTCCGCTCCGGGCTGTCGCTGGCCCCGGCCGCACCGTCCCCGGCCGCCGCCCCCGGGCCCCAGTCGTAGGAGGAAACCCGCCCCATGTCCGAGCTCACGATCAACGCCGAGGAGATCGCCGCCGTCCTGCGCCGCCACCTCGAGTCCTACCAGCCCGGCGTCACCACCGAGCAGGTGGGCCGCATCACCGAGGTCGGCGACGGCATCGCCCGGGTGTCGGGCCTGCCCGGCGCGGCGGTCAACGAGCTGCTGGAGTTCGAGGGGGGGATGCTCGGCCTGGCTCTCAACCTGGACGAGGACACCATCGGAGCCGTGATCCTGGGCGACGCCAGCCACCTGGAGGAGGGCGACGTGGCCAAGGGCACCGGCCGCATCCTGTCCGTCCCGGTCGGCGACGGCCTGCTGGGCCGGGCGGTCAACGCCATCGGGGAGCCCATCGACGGCAAGGGCCCGGTGCAGAGCGACGAGAGCCGGCGCCTCGAGATCCAGGCGCCGGGGATCATCGCCCGCCAGCCGGTGAGCGAGCCCCTCCAGACCGGCATCAAGGCCATCGACACGATGATCCCGATCGGGCGGGGCCAGCGGGAGCTCATCATCGGCGACCGCAAGACCGGCAAGACCACGATCTGCGTCGACACGATCATCAACCAGCGGGGCCTCGGGGTGAAGTGCATCTACGTGGCGGTCGGCCAGAAGGGCTCCACCGTGGCCCAGACCGTGGACACCTTCGACCGCCACGGCGCCATGGAGTACACGGTCGTGGTCAACGCCCCGGCCTCGGACTCCGCCCCGTTCAAGTACCTGGCCCCGTACGCCGGGTGCGCCATGGGCCAGCACTGGATGGACAAGGGCGAGGCAGCCCTCATCGTCTACGACGACCTGTCCAAGCAGGCCGAGGCCTACCGCCAGCTCTCCCTCCTGCTGCGCCGGCCGCCGGGCCGGGAGGCGTACCCGGGCGACGTGTTCTACCTCCACAGCCGACTGCTGGAGCGGGCCGCCAAGCTGTCGGACGCCAACGGCGGCGGCTCCCTCACCGCCCTGCCGGTGATCGAGACCAAGGCGGGTGACATCTCGGCCTACATCCCGACGAACGTGATCTCGATCACCGACGGCCAGATCTTCCTCGTGACCGACCTCTTCTACGCCGGGGTGCGCCCGGCCATCGACGTCGGCAACTCCGTCTCCCGGGTGGGCGGGGCGGCCCAGATCAAGGCCATGAAGTCGGTGGTGGGCACCCTGAAGCTGGACCTGGCCCAGTTCCGGGAGCTGGAGGCCTTCGCCACGTTCGGGTCCGAGCTGGACAAGGTCTCCCAGTCCCAGCTCGACCGGGGCTACCGGCTCACCGAGCTGCTCAAGCAGTCGGCCAACGCCCCCATGCCGGTGGAGGAGCAGGTGATGGTCGTCTTCGCCGGCACCAACGGCTTCATCGACGAGGTGCCGGTCGAGGACGTGCGGCGCTTCGAGCGCGAGCTGCTCGATTACCTCCGGGCCCGCCACCAGGACCTGCTGGACGAGGTGCGCTCCACAGGGGCCGTTCCCGGGGAGGAGAAGGTGAAGGCGGCCGTGGGGGAGTTCGCAGCAGCGTTCAGCCCGGGGGCGGTGGGGGCCCCCTCGGCCCGGAGGGCCGAGGGCGGGGAGGGCTAGCCGTCCATGGCCGGCGGCCAGGAGCGGACCCTCAGGCGGCGCATCCGCAGCGTCCAGTCGACCCGCAAGACCACGCGGGCCATGGAGCTGATCGCCGGCTCGCGCATCGTGCGGGCCCAGCAGCGGATCCTGGGGGCCCGCCCCTACGTCGAGCGCCTGGACCAGCTGACCGCCGACGTGGCCGCCGCGCCCGGCCCCGCCGGCCACCGCTTCCTGGAGGCCCCCGAGCCCGACGCCCCGGTCGTCGTCGTCGTCGTCGCCGGCGACCGCGGCCTGTCCGGGGCCTACAACACATCCGTCCTGCGCCTGGCCGAGCAGGGCCTGGCGGCCCACGCCGCCGAGGGCCGGCCCCGCCGGGTCGTCGTGGTGGGCCGGAAGGCAGTCGGCTACCTGCGCTTCCGGGGCCAGCGCGTGGACGAGTCGTTCACCCAGATGACCGACAGCCCCACCTACGAGGACGCCCGCCGCCTGGCCCAGGCCGTCGTCGGGCCGTTCCTGGACGGCGAGGCGGGCTCGGTCGAGGTGGTCTCGACCCGCTTCCTCTCCATCGGGGCCCAGCGGGTGGAGCGCCGCCGCCTGGCCCCGCTCGACGCGGACGTGGCGGAGCGGGGCCGGCGCCACGACTACGAGATGGAGCCGGAGCGCGAGGAGCTGCTGGAGGCCCTCATCCCGCTCCTCGTCGAGTCACGGCTGTTCCTCGCCCTGCTCGAGGCGGCCGCCTCCGAGCACTCCGCCCGCCAGCGCGCCATGAAGGCCGCCACCGACAACGCGGACGAGCTGATCACCACCTACCGCCGGGCCATGAACCGGGCCCGCCAGGACTCCATCACCACCGAGATCATGGAGATCGTCGGGGGGGCCGAGGCGCTGCGGCTCGCCGGCGAGGAGGCTCTCGGGTTCCCCGACCCGACCGAGGCCCGTCCGGCATGACACCGGCCGCCGTTGGTGGGCGCGGCCCGAAGGCCCCACCCGCCGCCATTCCTCCTCTACATCCCCCCGCACCGAGGACCCGCACCAAGGAGAGCCGACCATGAGCACCACCACCACCGAGCAGGAAGAGCAGCGGGCCGAGCTGGCCGACGGGCGGGTCGTGGCCATCGCCGGGCCCGTCTTCGACGCGGAGTTCCCGCCCGAGCACCTCCCCGAGATCAACATGGCCGTGGAGATCGACCTCGAGCTCGAGGGCGAGGCCGAGACGATCACCGCCGAGGTGGCCCAGCAGATCGGGGAGGGCCGGGTCCGCTGCGTCTCCCTGCGCCCCACCGACGGGATGACGAGGGGGATGACCGTCCGCAACACCGGCCGCGGCATCTCCGTGCCGGTCGGCGACGCCGTGCTCGGCCACGTCTTCGACGTGGTGGGCAGGCCCCTCGACACCGACGACATCGGGGAGGTGGAGGACCGCTGGGAGATCCACCGGCCGTCCCCGGACTTCGACGCCCTCGAGCCCCAGGCCAAGATGTTCGAGACCGGCATCAAGGTCATCGACCTGCTGGAGCCGTACGTGGAGGGCGGCAAGATCGGCCTGTTCGGCGGGGCCGGGGTGGGCAAGACCATCATCATCCAGGAGATGATCCGCCGCGTGGCCCAGCAGCACGGCGGGGTGTCGGTCTTCGCCGGCGTCGGTGAGAGGACCCGGGAGGGCACCGACCTGTGGCTCGAGATGCACGAGTCGGGCGTCATCGAGAAGGCGGCCCTCGTGTACGGCCAGATGGACGAGCCACCGGGGACCCGTCTGCGCGTGGCCCTGTCCGCCCTCACCATGGCCGAGTACTTCAGGGACGTGAAGCACCAGGACGTCCTGCTGTTCATCGACAACATCTTCCGCTTCGTCCAGGCGGGCTCCGAGGTGTCGACCCTGCTCGGGCGGATGCCGTCGGCCGTGGGGTACCAGCCGACGCTCGCCGACGAGATGGGCGAGCTGCAGGAGCGCATCACCTCGACAAGGGGCCGTTCGGTCACCTCGATCCAGGCCGTCTACGTGCCGGCGGACGACTACACCGATCCGGCGCCGTTCACCACCTTCACCCACCTCGACGCCACGACGGAGCTGTCCCGCCAGATCGCCGCCCTCGGCATCTACCCGGCCGTGGACCCCCTCGCGTCGACCAGCAGCATCCTCGCCCCCGAGGTGGTCGGCGACCGCCACTACGCCGTTGCCCGCCGGGTCCAGGAGGTGCTCCAGCGCTACCGGGACCTCCAGGACATCATCGCCATCCTCGGCCTCGACGAGCTGTCCGAGGAGGATCGGGTCACCGTGACCCGGGCCCGGAAGATCCAGCGGTTCCTGTCCCAGCCGTTCTTCGTGGCCGAGGTCTTCACCGGCCTGAAGGGCATCTACGTCCCGGTGGCCGAGACCGTGGAGAGCTTCGAGGCCCTCGTCAACGGCGACCTGGACGACCTGCCCGAGCAGGCGTTCCTGAACGTCGGGGGGGCGGAGGGCGTGAGGGAGAAGGCCAGGTCCATGGGCGGCGGGGACTAGCCGGTGGCCACGTTCGACGTCGAGGTCGTCACCCCCGAGCGCACCCTCTTGGACGGGGAGGCGGAGATGGTCACCCTGCGCTCGGCCGGGGGCGACATCGCGTACCTGGCCGGCCACGTCCCCTACATCGGGGCCGTCCTGATATGCGTGGCACGCGTCCATCGCCCCGGCGGGGCCGTAGAGGCGGTGTCCGTCCACGGGGGCTTCATCGAGGTTGTGGACGGCAAGGTCGTGCTGCTGGCCGGGGTGGCCGAGCGGGCCGGGGACATCGACGCCGAGCGCGCCCGGAGGGCGCTGCAGGCGGCCGAGGGCGCCGGGGACGAGGACGCCGTCCGCCGGGCCGAGGTGCGCCTGGAGTCGGCCGAGGCGGCGGCCCGGTAGGGCCGCGGCGGCTGGGTCCTCGGCGAAATGGCCGCTGGCGGGCCCGGGCCCCGTGCCCACTCCCGGGGGGTGAGGCGACTGCGGCTGGCGGTGGCCCTGCTGGTGCCCGCCCCCGTGGCCGCCGAGGTCGACGGCCTGCGCCGGGCCCTCCGGTCCGGCGCTCTCGGCCGAATCCCGCCCCACGTGACCCTGGTC
>JBOGGR010000379.1:0-18564 GCA_050744025.1 Acidimicrobiales bacterium | reverse complement strand
ACGACCGCGGTCACGAGGACGAGGGCAGCCAGCGCGAAGAGGGCTCCGATGCCGAAGACGGTGTCCATGCCCTGCACGAGCACCCCGTGCAAGTGGGCGAGGGTGGCCGCGTTCGCACGGATCCCGTTCAGTTGCTCATGGTGGGTCACGGAGCCGAAGACGCTGACGAGGACGGCGAGGCCGATGGCTGCCCCCACCTGCTGGCTCACGTTGATGAGCCCGGAAGCCGCCCCGGCGTCACCGGGCGCCACCTGGGCCAGCGATGCCGTGGTGAGGGACACGAAGGAGAGCCCAGAGCCCGCACCCAGAAGGACCAGGCTCACGAGGACCTGCCCGTAGGAGGTGCCGGCGTGCACCTGGGTGGCCAGCAGCATGGCGACGGTCGCCAAGGTGATCCCCGTCATCATGACGATCTTCTCCGGCAGCCTGCGGACGAGGACCCTGCTCGCCAGCTGCGAGGCGAGGAACACCGAGGCGGGGAGGGGCAGGAAGGCGACCCCCGCGGCCAGCGGCGAGAAGCCCTGCACGTCCTGGAAGAACTGCGACAGGTAGAAGAACGCCCCGTACATGCCGGCGTAGACGAGGCCCCTGGCCAGGTTGGCGGTCGTCCGGGTGGGATGGGCGAGAAGCCGTAGCGGGAGGATCGGCTCCTCGGCCCGGGCCTCGGTGCGGATGAAGAGGCCGAGGAGGGCGAGCCCGAGGGCCAGGGCGATCACGGTGACGCCGCTGGTCCAGCCGTCGGTCCCCGCCTTCACCAGCCCGAAGACCACGCTGGTCATGCCGAAGGTCGATGTGAGGGCCCCCACCAGGTCGAACCGGCCCCGGCGGCGGGGCGTCTCGGCCAGCACCGCTCGACCGACCAGCCAGACGGCGAGGCCGATCGGGACGTTGACGAACATGACCCATCGCCAGGACACCCACTGGGTGAGCAAGCCCCCGGCCACGAGCCCGACGGCGCCGCCGGCGGCCGAGACGGTTGTGTAGAGGGCGATGGCCCGGACGCGTCGGGGTCCCTCGGGGAACGCGGTCGTGAGCAGCGACAGGGCCGAGGGGGCGGCCAGCGCCGCGCCGAGGCCTTGGACCGCTCGGGCCACGAGCAGCACCGAGCCGGCGGTGGCCAGGCCGCCCGCCAGCGAGCCGAGCGAGAAGACGGCGATGCCGACGAGGAAGGTCCGGCGCCGGCCGAGGAGGTCGCCGGCGCGGGCCCCGAGGAGCAGCAGGCCCCCGAAGCTGAGGACGTAGGCGTTGAGCACCCATGACAGGCCGGCGCCGGAGAACCCGAGGCCGTGCTGGATGTGGGGGAGGGCCACGTTCACGACGGTGGCGTCGAGCACCACCATGAGCTGGGCGGTGAGGATGACGAAGAGGAACACCGACGGGTGTCCCAGGCGGCGCCGGAGGGTTCCGGCCAGCCGTTCCGAGGGCGGTCCCGTCTGCACTGGGCGCGGCGGGGAGAGGAGGGAGGAGGGCATTGACGACGACCTTTCCGCTGGTATCCTGAGGGAACCGGAAGCTTCCTCCGTTTAGTATACGGAGGGTCCCTCCGGTTTGCAACCTCGTTCTCGTCGGTAAGATCGGAGACCGTGACCAGCCAGCCCACCGTCCTGGACCCCGGGGCCGGGAGCTCGGGCCCCGAACAGGGTGAGGCGCGTCCCAAGCGGGCCGACGCCCGCCGCAACCACGAGCGGCTGGTGGCGGCCGCCCGCCGGGTCTTCGCCGCCGAGGGTGGGGGGGCGTCGATGGAGGCCATCGCCCGGGAAGCCGGCGTCGGGGTAGGGACCCTCTACCGCCACTTCCCCAGGCGGATCGACGTGGTGGAGGCGGTCTACCGAGACGACGTCGACGAGCTCGCCCGGCTGGCCGAGGAGGTCGTCGCCGAGCTCGAGCCCTGGCCGGCCGTGGTCGCGTTCTTGGGGGGCTTCGTACGCTACGCCCAGGGCAAGCGGACGTTCCTCAATGAGTTGCACGAAGCCTTCGACAAGAGCCCCGACCTGAAGCTCCGGTCGCGCGAGCGCATCGATCAGGCCATGGGGCTGGTGATCGACCGGGCCCAGCGAGCCGGCGTCGTGCGCAAGGACGTGGATGGGGCGGACCTGATGCAACTCGTAGGACCGATGTGCACCAGCGCGACGCTCTCGGATGATCAGAGCGACCGGCTGGTCGCCATGATCCTCGACGGCCTCCGGCCGCCTTCGTAGGAACCGCCGCCAGAGCGGCGCCGCCGGCGACCTGCGGAGGAGGCAACGCCTGCCCGGCCACGAGAGCGGGGATAGGTGTAGGATAGGTGTATGAGCAGGGTGCGCACGAACATCGAGATCGAGGACACCTACGTCCAGGCCATCAGGGACCGCTACGGCGTCCGCACCAAGACGGAGGCTGTCGAGCTCGCCTTGCGGCACCTGGCAGGCCAGCCAATGACCCGCGAGGAAGCTCTGGCTATGCGGGGCGCGCACGCCTTGGCCGAGCCCCCGGCCGACGCCTTGCCGCGGGGAGGGGCATGATCCTCGCCGACACCTCCGCCTGGGTCGAATACGACCGGGCTACTGGCAGCTCCGCCGACCAGCGCCTGTCCGAGCTGATCACGGCGGAGGGCCCGGTCGCAGTCACCGAGCCTGTGGTGATGGAGGTCCTCGCGGGGGCTCGCAGCGACGAGCGGGAGGCCGACTTGCGGCGGCTGCTGTTGCGGTTCGACCTGCATCACTTCGACGCAGCCGCCGACTTCGACGGCGCTGCGCGCATCTACCGCCGCTGTCGACGGGCCGGAGTCACGCCCCGAGGAATGGTCGACTGCATGATCGCGTCCGTGGCGTGGCGTCGGGGATCTACCCTGCTCGCCCACGACGTCGACCTCGACAGGGTCGCGCAGGTAGTCGGGATCGAGCTCGATGACGCGTCGCTTCGCGCGTAGGCCGTCGCGCTCCAGCGATCGGGTGGAACGGCTGGACGCGCGAGGGACGCCGGGGAGGTCGTGGTGCTGCCTGGCGCCGGACGATCTTCTACGGCGGGGGTTCGTCCTGCCGGCGTCGACGTGCCATGACCTCGACCTCGCAGCGGAGACCGGGCGCTTCGGACAGCCGCGTGTCCGCCGTCACCAGCACGGCGCCGAGCCGCTCGGCCAGGGCCACGTAGGACGCGTCGTAGATCGTGAGGTTCGCCCGGAGGCTCCAGCACCGGGTCAGCAGGAGCCGGTGCGAGACGCGACGCAGCGGCAGGGCGACGAGGTCGGCCATGGCCAGCTCGCCACGCCGGGCAGCCAACTTGCCGCTCAGGAGGAGCCGCCTCAACACGGAGGACACCTCGAGATCGATCAGCTCGGGAGCTGCCAGACTCTCGCCCCGCAGGCGCGACCGAGCCTGGTCGCCGTCCACGCCGTCGTCGCCGAGAGCCGGAGCGAGCACGCTGGCGTCAACGACGATCACGGTCCTCCCGTAGCGCCTCTACCGCCTCGGAGAACGGCACGGACCCACCGGCCCGACCTCCAGCCCGCTCCAGGACTTCCTCCACCGTTGGAGTGGCCGCCTCTTCGATCAGCCGCTGGCGCAGGTACTCCTGCAGCGACTGGTGGGCCGCGGCAGCCCGCTGCCGGAGCACTGCGTGGGTTTCGGCGGGAACGTCCTTGACCTGAACGCTCGGCATGGCGCCAATATAGCGCCAGTGGGCGCCAAGCCACGGCCTGATGTGGCACGAGGTCATGAGCGAGGCCAGCGGCCGGGTCATCGGCCCGGTCACGAAGAAGGTCCGGCGGCCTGTTCGCTGAGTGGACAACGTCCTTGTTGGCGGGCCGTTGCCAGCCTGTGCTTGGCGAACAGCCCTCCGACCACGAGCCCCCAGATGGCGATCGGCCAGGCGGGCCAGAAGTAGCCGCCCGGCGACGTGAGCAGCCACACGATCACGAAGAAGGCGGCCTTGACCGGGTACAGCCAGACATAGAGGGGAGTGGCCGGCTTTGGCCTCACGTCGGCGGGGAGGCCCGACGGGTCGTGGACGAGCGGCTGCGCTGGCTCGAACGCGAAGTTCGGAGCCTCGGGAAGGTCGTCCAAGAGGTCGCCGAGGTCGGCTCGGGTCTTGGCCCTCATGGCCCCGTCCAGCCGGTCGCGGAGCTCGGCCCCGTCCAAGCGGCCATCGGTGTAGTGCCGCGACAGCGCCTCGGTCACACTGTTGCGCTCGGCGTCGGAGAGCCGCAGGCTGGCTAGTGGCCGGTGTCGGGAGCCAGGGTGCGGCAGTGCGGAGCCAGGGTGCGGCAGTGCGGGCCCAGGATGCGGCCCTTGGTGGGACGCATCCTCGTGGCTCGGGCTCTCAGGTCTCGTCATGCGGCCTCCGGCTCGGGTTCCTCCCCGCCGGCTCCGACGGGGCGAGCGACACCTGTCCCCGGCCCCGAGCGGGGGCCCAGACGGTCGAGGCGGGCGGCGTGCGAGTGGAACACCACACGTCCGGTGATGCCACCCTGGCTGGGGAATCGAGCGGCCAGGAGCCCGCCGGCCTGTTGGGACTGAGATCCTGGCACCGTGAAGATGTCGCTCAGCGTGGCGCCAACGGCGCCCTCGAGGCTGACGGCAGCCATGGCCGCCAGCAGCTTCGCTGCTCTCGGTTCGCGACCCGCGCCAGCTCGCCGCTCGGGACCGCTCGGTCGATGGTCGGCCACGGCCGACACCTCCTCGGGTTGCCCGGTTCTACGGTCGTTGGGGCGCAGGAGATTGGCCAGGCGGTGCGCTTCGCGTCTTCTTCGTGGGAGGTCCGGGTCGCTCGTCGGAGCTCGAGCGTGGGAGCGGGAGGGGCCGGCCTGGCCAACGGAGGCCCCCCGGGATCAGCTACCCGAGGCCGAGCCGGTGACCGACCCCGGCGGCCTGCACCCGGCTCCGGACTGCGAGCTTTCGGAGGATGTTGGACACGTGGACCCCGGCTGTGCCCGAGCTGATGTGCAGCTGGCGGCCTATCTCACGGTTGGTCAAGCCCTTGGTGACGAGGCGAAGGACCTCCTGCTCCCGCTCGGTCAAGCCGTATCCCACGACGTCGGTACAAGGAACCGGAGGTCCCGGGGCCGGCCCGGCCAGGAGCTGCGACGCCGTCTCCACCGCCTGGTCGAGAGCCGTGGCCCGCCCCCGCGCCCAGGCCGGGGCGAAGCCGTCGCCGAGGGATCCCCGAAGGGCGCTCACCGCCCGATCGTGATCCGGGCGCTCAGCAAGTGGGAGCGGCGTGCCGAGGGCCTCGCGTAGAGCCTCGGCCGCTCCGAGCAGGCGAGCCGCCTCCTCCGGGTCGCGCCCGGCGAGCACGGCGCCGGCAATGGTCTCGAGCACGCTGGCCACCCGCCAGCGGTCACCCAGGTGGAGGTGGGTGGACAGGGCCTCGGCCAACCAGGCCGCCGCGTCCGGCCTCCGGGGCCAGGTGATGGTGCCGAGCCCGTGGAGGGCCCAGGCCACCCCCTCCAGGTAGCCGATGTCGCGGGAGATGGCGAGGGCCTCCTCCAGGAGGCTCAGGCCTGGGGCCTCGTCGCCCCGGTGCCACGAGGCCATCCCCAGGTTGACCAGGGCTGCCGCCGTCTCCTGGCGTCGACCCGCGCCCCGGAAGTAGCTCACGGCCCGGGCGCAGAGCGGCAGGGCCCGCCCGAAGTCACCCTCCAGCCAGGCCACGAACCCGAGGTAGCTCTCTGACCTGGCCACGCCGGCGGGGTCCCCCAGCTCGGCCCAGATGGCCCGGCTGGCCTCGTGGAGCCGCCGGGCATCGCCGTAGCGGGCCTGCTCCCTGGCGATGGAGCCGAGGCGCTGGAGCGACGCGGCCACACCGGCCCGGTCCCCTTCCTGCTGGAAGAGGGACCGGGCCGAGGAAAGGCGGTGGGCTGCCAGCTCGTAGTCGCACTGGAGGAAGGCCAGCACGCCGGCACCCATCAACGTCTCGGCCCGTACGGCCGGGCTCATCCGGTCGGCCAGGCTGATCGCGCGCTCCAGCCAGGCCCGGGCCTCGTGGTAATGCCCCCTCAGGTACCAGAATGGCCAGAGCGTGGCCGTCAGGTGTCCGGCCTCCTCTGGCGCCTGGGAAAGGGCCTGCAGGGCTTCCCGCAGGTTGTCGTGCTCGATCTCCAGGCGCTCCAGCCAGTGGGCCTGGTCCGGGCCGTCCAGGCCGGCCTTCGCCTGCTCGGCAAGGTCTGTGTAGAACCGGGCGTGAGCCTGGCGCACCACCTCTGCCTCGCCACTGGCTGCGAGCTTCTCCTGCCCGTACTGGCGCACGGTTGCGAGGAGGGCATAGCGGTACTCGGAGCCGCGGCCGGTCACCTGGACGAGGGACTTGTCGACCAGACCCGCGAGCAGGTCCACCACGTCCTTGTGGAGGATCTGCCCCCTCGTTCCGATCGCCTCGGTGGCGACCAGCGAGAAGCTCGGCTGGAACACCGACAGGCGCCGGAACAGGACCTGCTCGTCGGGGCTGAGCAGGCGGTAGCTCCAGTCGAACGTCGCCTGGAGCGTCCGATGGCGGGGGGCGGCGGCGCGGCCGGGGTGGCGGAGGAGACTCGAATCCGGCTCGAGGCGGTCGGCGATCTCGGCCACGCTGAGGAGGCCGACCCTCGCCGCCGCCAGCTCGATTGCCAGGGGGAGGCCGTCGAGCTGGCGGCAGAGGCGAGCCACCGAGCGGAGCAGCTGCTGGTCTTGGACCAGGTCCGGCGCCACGGCTCGGGCCCGCTCGACGAACAGCTGGACGGCTTCCCCTCCGACGCGGCCAGCCTCCTCGGCAGGTAGGTGGAGGCCCCCCACCCGGAAGACGGCCTCAGCGGGGACCCCGAGCACCTCTCGCGAGGTGGCGAGGACCCTGAGCCCCGGGCTGGCCCCCAGGAGGCTGCCCACCAGGCAGGCGCACTCCTCGACGACCTGCTCGCAGTTGTCCAACACCAGCAGCGCCGCCCGCTGGTCGAAGTAGTCGGCCAGGGTGGCGACGACGTCCTGGCCCGGTGCCTGAGGTAGGCGGAGGGCAACGGCGACCGCCGGGGCCACCGGTCCCGATCCCGAGACCGCAGTCAGGTCGACCCAGCACTCCCCGTCGGCGAACCGGCCTCGGCTCCGCTCGGCCACGGCCAGAGCGAGGCGGGTCTTCCCCACGCCCCCGGTACCGACCAGGGTGACCAACCGGGTGGCGGCAAGCAGCCGACCCAGCGCCGACAGCTCCCGCTTCCGTCCGACCAGGGTGGTCAGGGCCACGGGCAGGTTGCTCTCGCCCCCTTCCCGGCCCCGGAGGGAACCTCCCATGACAGACTCCGTCCTCCCCCACCTAAAGACCCTGCCCTTCCATCTAAAGAGTCGCATACCGACGCTCGGGAGAAGTGGTGGGTTGCCAGATGTGGCGGACGGAGCCAGGGCGCACACTCGGGGCAGGGCCTGACCTGTCGGGCTCGGACAAGCGAGGAGGCTCGAGGTGGACAGATGGGGAGAGGCCGCCGGTGACGGTGCCAGGGGGGCGGGGGGCTGTACGCACCGCCCGGTGGACCTGGCCGCGCTGCGCGCCTGGGCCTGGGACCGGGGCAGGACCGACGTCGTCCTCCACCTGGACGTGCACGCCGCGGCCTGGTCTGCCCACTTGGACCCGAGCTGGGCCAAGGTGGCCAGGCTGGTCGCGGTCCTGCCCAAAGGGATGGCCGAGCCGGGCTTCGAGGCACGCCTTCACGACCTGGCGCTCAGCGGCGTGCGCGGCCCCGGCTGGGACGGCGTCCGCCCGGCGCTCGGGCAGTGGTGCGAGGCCAGGTGCGCGGTGCTCTCGGCCGATCTGGCCGAGATGGCGGCCGACCAGAGCGGCGAGGAGCGGAGGACGTGGTCCGCCGGGTCGGTCACGCCCCACCCCGTCGACGGAGGCCACTGACACCGATGCCGTCGTACCGAGAACCCGTCCAGGCGGCACGCCCGCCGGCATCGGTGTCGCCTGCCTCTCCGGTCCCTCCCTCGCGTACGCCTGAGCTGCGCCGTTCACCCGACCGGCGATCCACGGACGATGCTGGGGCCGGCTCACATCTTTCGGACGAGGCCCTCCTGAGGGGGCTGTCCTCGGGCGACCCTCACCTCGGAGCGGCCTTCGTGCGCCGCTTCCAGGGCCGGGTCTACGGCCTGGCTCGCAGCCTGGTCGGCGACACGGGGTTGGCCGAGGACGTCGCGCAGGAGGCGTTCCTCCGGGCCTGGCGTCACGCCCCGGTCTTCGACCCCCGCCGGGGCCAGGTGGCCACGTGGCTGCTCACCATCACTCGCAACCTCGCCATCGACGCCGTCCGGCGGCGACGGGCGGTGCCGGTGGATCCCGGCGTACTGATCGAACTGGATCTCCGAGCCGGAGCCGCCTGTCCCGAGGAGGTGGCGGTCGGTGCCGATGCCGCCTCCCGCCTGCGAAGTGCCATCCGCCGCCTCCCCGTCGAGCAGCGCCGGGCCGTGGTCCTGGCCGCCTTCTACGCCCGGACGGCCCAGGAGATCAGTGCCGCGGAGGGCATCCCCCTCGGCACGGCCAAGACCCGCATCCGCTCTGGGATGGCCAAGCTGCGGGTCGGCCTACTCACTGCGGGCAGCTCTGGTGGGCCGGACTGAGGGCGTCCCCCCGCCGCCGGCCCGGGGACGGCCGCGCCTCGGTAGCGGGGCCGCCCGCCTGGGCATCCGTCCGGCGTCGACGAGGGCCCTGCGCAGCAGCATCTCGACCTGGGCGTTGACGCTGCGGAACTCGTCGCCGGCCCAGCGGGCCAGGGCGTCGTGGACCGCCGGATCCACGCGGAGCAGGACCTGCCGGCGGTCGCTCACGTATAGAGCGAGCCGGCGTTCACGATCGGGGACGGCGGCTGGTCCCCGCACAGCACCACCATGAGGTTGCTCACCATGCTCGCGGTCCGCTCCTCGTCGAGGGAGACCACCCCGTTCTCGGTCAGCCGGTCGAGCGCCATCTCCACCATCCCGACCGCGCCCTCGACGATCCGTGACCGGGCTGCCACGACGGCGTTGGCCTGCTGCCGGCGCAGCATCGCCTGCGCGATCTCCGGGGCGTAGGCGAGGTGGGAGATCCGGACCTCCACGACCTCGACGCCAGCGATCGAGACCCGCTCGGCGACCTCGGCGGCGAGCTCGGCGGCGACGACGGCGGTGGAGCCGCGCAACGACGTCTCGGCTCCGATGGTGTCGTCGTAGGGGTGGCTGGTCGCGACGTGGCGCAGCGCCGACTCGGCCTGCACCGAGACGAAGTTCAGGTAGTCGTCGACGGCGTAGGTCGCCTTGGCGGTGTCAGCGACCTGCCAGACCACGATCGCGGCCACCTCGACGGGGTTGCCGTCGGCGTCGTTGACCTTCAGGCGGTTGGTCTCGAAGTTGCGGACGCGGACGCTCACCCGGCGGCGCACAGTGAGCGGCAGCACCCACCAGAACCCAGGACGGGGGACGGTGCCGATGTAGGTGCCGAAGAACTGGACCACCGAGGTCTGGCCGGGGGTCACGATCGCCAGTGAGGTGACGACCACGAGGAAGACGACCAGGGGCAGCCACAGCAGGCTGCGGTCTTGCTGGCCGGCGAGGACCATGCCCACGACGCATCCGGCGAGCAGCAGCACTCCCGGCCAGGCGCTGATCGCCAGCGCGGGGCGCTGGGTGATGTCGACCCGGGCCCTGGTTCCCTCGTGCCCGGCGGGTCCGGCGTCGATCGGTGACTCGACGGTGCTCACGGCGTGCTCCCTCCACACGGAAAAGTGATATATATTGATATCACTTTTCGAGGCTGACCGCCCCCGCCCGCCTCCCGCCGCCCGCTGCGGGCCGTGCGGGCTCAGACGGGGGCCCAGACCGCGCCGAGGGTGCCTGGCCCCGTGTGGGCGCCCACCGACGGGCCCACCTCGTAGCGGACCACCTCGGCCACCGCCGGGAGCGCGCCGATCCGCCTGGCGAGCGAGGCTCCGGCCTCCGCCAGCAGCGCGTCGCCGACGCCGGCCCGCAGCCGGGCCCCGCCTGCCCTCCCCCTCAGGTATCCGGCCATGGTCTCGACGGCCTCCTCCAGGTCGGCCACGTCGCCGACGGAGCGCATCTCGCCATCCTCCAGGGCCAGGAGCGGCAGGCCCTGGCCGGCAGCGGTCCCCGGGGCCAGCCGCCCGCCCCTGCGGGGGAGGTCCAGGGCCTGGACGACGAACACGTTGCCGACCCGGCCCGCGGTCCGCCGGGCCGCGTCGGCCGCCTCGGCCAGCGTGGCGTCCCTGCCCAGCGCCTCCCCGGCGGCCCAGACGCAGCAGCCGACGGCGAAGGATGCGGTGCCGGTGTCCACCACCTCGACTGCCACCGGGCTCGACCGTGCCGCCGCCCTGACGGCTTCCAGGGTGGCGGAGACGTTGGAGCCGACATGGACCGAGAGGATCTCGGTGGCGCCCCGCTCGGCCAGGTCCTGGTAGACGGCGAGCACCTCGCCGGGGGACGGGGCGGCGGTCGACACGTCGGCCCCGGCCCCCACCTGGCGCCAGAACTCGCCCGGGTCCAGGTCCACCCCCTCCCGGTAGGCCACCCCTGCCACCACCACGGACAGGGGGACGACCGCCACCCCGTAGCGCTCGACCAGCCGCTCGGGGAGCTGGGCGTTGGAGTCGGTCACGAGAGCGACGGCCCCTCCGTCCCGACCGGCCGTCAGGGCCGCCGCCGGCCGCCGACGAGGTCCACGGCCGCGTAGCCTGCGGCGGGACAGCCCCATTTCGCCGAAGCCGTGGCCCTCGCGTCCGGGTCCGGCCCGGCTGGGGACGACGCCGGGGCCGACGGGTAGGAGTGGAGGACGACGGGCGTGCCGAGGAGAGACGATGATGATCGAGGCAGGTGAGGTCCTGGACGACCTGGAGCTTCGCACCGCAGAGGGCGCCCCTGTGCAGCTGTCCCGATTCACGACGACCCCCCTGGTCGTGCAGTGCCTGCGCTACTACGGCTGAATGCCGTGCCTGTCGTACCTCTCGCAGTTGCGGGAGGCGTATCCCGAAATCCGGGCGATGGGTGCCGGCGCGGTCGCCGTGGCCACCGGTGCCGGCTACCAGGCCAGGCACCTGATGGAGACCGGGACGCCGTTCCCCTGCCTCGTCGACCCGGAACGGCGCCTCTACGGGGCCCTGGGCCTCTCCCACATCGCGTGGAGCCGCTTCGTGCGCCCCTCCACATGGGCCCGCTACCTCCGCTCCCGGGGAGGTGCCAGGCAGGGCCGGATCACGGGCGACCCGCTCCAGGCGCCCGGGGTGGTCGTCCTCGGCCCGGACCGGCGGGTGGCCTACCTCCACCGGGGCCAGACGCTGGGCGACTACCCGCCGCTGCCCGAGGTGCTGGCGGCTGTCCGCGGGCTGGTTGCCGAGGCGCCGGGGGACGGTCCGGGCGCGCCGGGGGACGGTCCGGGCGCGCCGGGCGAGCCCGGCGCCCCCCCACCCCGATGAAGCACTGGGAGGCGGCCTGCTGGATCGCCATGGACCACGTGGGGTAGGCGTGGGTGGTGAGGGCCAGCTGGGCCGGGAACAGGTGGGCCCGCATGGCGAGGGCCGCCTCGTGGACGACCTCCCCGCCCCGGGCGGCGACCACGGTGGCCCCGAGCACCCGTCCCCCGGCCAGGTTCCCGAGGAGCTTGCGGGGCCCGACCACCAGCTTGCAGAAGCCCCTGGTGTCGCCGGCGGCCACGGCCCGGTCCACCTCGGCCATCGGCACCTCGGCCACCCGGGCCCCGAGGCCGGCCGCCTCGGCCTCGGTGAGCCCCACCCGGGCCACCTCGGGGGAGGTGAAGGTGACCCAGGGGACCCGGTCGGCCCGGAACCTGCGATAGGGGAGCGGGGCGAAGGCGTTGGCCACCGCCACCCGGCCCATCTCGTCGGCGGCGTGCGTGAGCTGGAGCCTGCCGGCCACGTCGCCCACCGCCCAGATGCCCCTGGCCGTGGTCGCCATGTGGTCGTCGGTCACGATGAAGCCCCTCTGGTCGAGCTCCACCCCGGCTTCCTCAAGGCCGAGGCCGTCGGTCCTCGGGGATCGCCCGGTGGCCACCAGCACCGAGCCGGCATCGACGCTGGTGCCGTCCCCGAGGTGGAGCCGGGCGGCGGGTCCTGCGCCGGCGAGCGGGTCCAGGCCCGCGAGCGGGTCAACCCCGGTGAGCGGGTCAACCCCGGCGACCGGGCTGCCCAGGCGGACGTCGATCCCCTCGCTGGAGAAGGCCTGGGCCACCACGGCCGATGCCTCCGGCTCCTCCCTGGGCAGCAGGCGGTCCAGCGCCTCCACCACGGTGACCCGGGCGCCGAGGCGGGCGAACGCCTGGGCCAGCTCGGCCCCGACCGGGCCCCCGCCCAGCACGACCAGGGAGGCGGGCAGGGCCTCCAGCGCGAACACGGTCTCGTTGGTGAGGCACCTGATCCCCCCCAAACCCGGGACTGGAGGCAGCGCCGGCCCCGCCCCGGTGGCGACGACGACACGCCTGGCGTGAAGGGCCCTGCCGTCCACGTCCACCGTGGAGGGAGATAGGAATCGGGCCCATCCGGGGACCGCCTCGATGCCCTCTCGGGCCAGCGCCTCCCGAGTCTCGGTGGCGGCGATGGCCTCGATCGCCCGGTGAGCCGCGGCCATGGCCTCGTGGAAGGTCGCCCCCCTCGCGGCGGCCTCGATCAGGGCCTTGGACGGCACGCAGCCCGTGAAGGTGCACTCGCCGCCGATGGGGCCGTGGTGGACCAGGGCCACCCGGGCCCGCCTCCTCGCCGCAGCCCGCGCCGCCCCGAGCCCGCCGGCGCCCCCGCCGATCACCAGCAGGTCGTAGTCCACGGAAGGGGAACCCTGGCGCCGCCGGCCCCATTCCCGGCCGGTAGACGAGGAGAAGGGGGAGGGTGATGAGGTCGGCGAAGACGAACGACACCGTGCCGCCGAAGCTGATCCCCCCCGACCGCAGGGCGGCGGCCAGGGGGACGCTGGCCGATGGCCGCCTCGTCTCCGCCGTGGACGTGGCCCCGAGCCGCCGGGCCGGCCCCGGCCAGCGCCTCCCTGGCCCGCTCCTCCCGGGCGGGGGGCGTCGCCTCTGGGCCCGGGAGACGAAGGCCTGGACCGCCCCGGAGAGGGCGAAGCCGAGGACGAGGGCCCACAACGTGTCCCATACCATGGAGCCACCCTCGGCCAGGCTCTGGCCGATCGTGCCCCGCAGCCCGTGCGGGAGGAGAGAGACATGCCCACCGAGGACCAGGCCACCCACGACGTGGTGGTGATCGGCGCCGGCTCGACCGGGGAGAACGTGGCCGACTACGCGCACCAGGGCGGCCTGTCCGTGGCCATCGTGGAGGCCGACCTGGTCGGCGGGGACTGCTCGTACTGGGCCTGCATGCCGAGCAAGGCCCTCCTGCGCCCACCCCAGGCGGTGTCGGCCGCCCGGGCGCTGGACGGGGCCCGCCAGGCCGTCACCGGAAGGCTGGACGTGGCCGCCGTGCTCGCCCGCCGGGACTCCTTCACCTCCCGTTGGGACGACGCCGGCCAGGTGGCCTGGGTCAGGGGCGCCGGCCTGGAGCTGGTGCGGGGGACCGGGCGCCTCGCCGGTGAGCGCCAGGTCGAGGTGGCCGGCCCCGGCGGGAGCAGCCGGCGCCTGGTGGCCGGAGCCGCCGTGGCCGTGTGCACCGGGAGCGAACCGGCCCTCCCGCCCGTGCCCGGCCTGGCGGAGGCCCGGCCATGGACCACCAAGGACGCCACCAGCGCCAAGGCGCCTCCCGGGCGCCTGGCCGTCCTGGGCGGCGGGGTGGCCGGCTGCGAGATGGCCAGCGCCTGGCGGGCTCTCGGCACACGGGAGGTCACGGTGGTCGAGCAGGAGCCGAGGCTGCTGCCGGGCTACGAGCCAGAGGCCGGGCGCCGCCTGGCCGAGGCCCTGGCCGAGCGGGGCGTGGCCGTGCGCCCCGGGGTCCGAGTCGAGCGGGTGAGCCGGGACGGTGGAGGAGGGCCGGTCGCCCTGCAGGTGAGCGACGGCTCGCCTGTGGAGGCGGACGAGCTGCTGGTGGCCACCGGGCGCCGTCCCCGCACCGGCGACCTCGGGTTGGAGGCGCTGGGTCTTCCCCCGGGGTCCTGGCTGGAGGTCGACGACAGCTGCCTGGTGCGCGGCGTCCCCGGCGGCTGGCTCTACGCCGCCGGCGACGTCAACCACCGTTCGCTCCTCACCCACATGGGCAAGTACCAGGCACGCGCCTGCGGGGACGCCATCGCCGCCAGGGCACGCGGGGAAGCCGCCGAGCCAACCGCGTGGGGCCCCCACGCCGCGACCGCCGACCACCGGGCCGTGCCCCAGGTCGTCTACACCGACCCCGAGGTGGCTGCCGTGGGTCTCACCGAGGCCCAGGCCAGGGAGCAGGGCCTCGGCGTGGCCAGCGTCGAGTACGAGCTCGGGCAGGTGGCCGGCGCCGCCCTCTACGCCGACGGCTACTCGGGCTGGGCCAAGCTGGTGGTCGACACCGGGCGGGAGACCGTCGTGGGGGCCACCTTCGTCGGACCGGGAGTGGCCGAGCTGCTACATGCAGCCACCGTCGCGGTGGTGGGCGAGGTGCCCCTCCAGCGGCTCTGGCACGCCGTCCCCGCCTACCCGACCGTGTCGGAGGTGTGGCTCCGGCTCCTGGAGGCCTGGCGCACCGAGCGCTGGCGGGGGTAGTGGCCCGACCCGTCGGGTCCTACCCGCCTGCCATCGCCCCGATGACCACCAGCGGCTCGGCCCCGGTTGCCACCGCCTCGGGCAGCGGGGAGTCGGGAGGCTCGTGGGAGATGTCCTCCTCGCCGGCGAAGAACCGCACGAAGGCCCGGCGACGGTCGGTCGCCGGGTCCCGGATCGTCCCCCGCAGCGCCGGGTGGCGGGCCTCCAGCGCGTCGAGGACGGCGCGCTGGGTGGGCGGCCCGCCGACCTCCAGCTCCACCTCGCGTCCCACCTGCGCCAGCGTGCGCAGATGGGCCGGCAGGGCGACCCGGATCACCGGAGGGCCTGGACCTCGACCGACAGCACCGCAGGCAGGTCCCGGACGACCGGCGCCCAGCTGTCCCCGGCGTCGGGGGACGCGTAGACCTGCCCTCCTGTGGTGCCGAAGTAGAGGCCGCAGGGGTCGAGCGAGTCCACCGCCATCGCATCGCGGAGCACGTTGACGTAGCAGTCCTGCTGGGGCAGGCCGTTCGTGAGCGCCTCCCACTCCTCACCTCCCGCCCGGCTGCGGTAGACGCGCAGCCTGCCCTCGGGCGGGTAGTGCTCCGAGTCGCTCTTGATCGGCACGACGTAGATCGTGTCCGGCTCGTGGGCGTGCACGGCGATCGGGAACCCGAAGTCGCTGGGCAGGTCCCCGCTGACCTCTCGCCAGGACTCCCCGCCGTCGTCGCTGCGCATCACGTCCCAGTGCTTCTGCATGAAGAGCACGTCGGGCCGTGAGGGGTGGGCCGCGATGCGGTGGACGCAGTGGCCGACCTCGGCGTCGGAGTCGGGGATGCTGGCCGACCGCAGCCCCCGGTTCACCGGTCGCCATGTCGCGCCGGCGTCGTCGGTGCGGAAGACGCCGGCGGCGGAGATGGCGACGAAGATCCGCTCGGGGTTGGCGGCGTCGAGGAGGATGGTATGGAGGCACATCCCGCCCGCGCCCGGTTGCCAGGAGGCCCCGGAGCCGTGGCCTCGCAGCGCCGGGACCTCCTCCCAGGTCCGCGCCCCGTCGTTCGAGCGGAACAGGGCGGCGTCCTCCACTCCGGCGTAGACCACGTCGGGATCGGTGAGCGAGGGTTCGAGGTGCCAGACCCTGGCGAACTCCCAGGGGTGGGGGGTGCCGTCGTACCACTGGTGCGTGCCGGGGACGCCGTCGTAGCGGAACTCGTTGCCCACCGGCGCCCAGGTCCGCCCCCCGTCGTCGGAGCGCTGGATCACCTGCCCGAACCAGCCGGAGGACTGGGACGCGTACAGCCGGTCCGGGTCGGCGGGGGAGCCGGTGACGTGGTACATCTCCCAGCCCCCGAAGTGGGGGCCGTCCACGTCCCACTGCCTGCGACTCCCGTCCGACGTGAGGACGAAGGCGCCCTTCCGTGTGCCCACAAGGACTCTCACACCGCTCATCCGTGCCTCCTCGTCTCCTCCGACGAACCCGCTCCTCCCCATCCTGACGCATCTGGCGCTCGGAACTCATCGCCGGCGAGTGTCAGTCTCCCGTGACGCCGTCGATCGCCTCACGCAGGAGGTCGGCGTGCCCGTTGTGCCGCGCGTACTCCTCGATCATGTGCACGAAGATCCAGCGGATGTCACGCTCCCGCTCAGGATGATGGCCCCTGCCGGGCACGACGTCGTCCAGTGAGCGTCCAGCCGCGGCGGCTCGGGCCGCCTGGCACTCCCTCTCGAACGCCGCGAGGTCTGCCGCAGCGTCGGCGTCGTCTATCTCCTCGAAGTCCAGGCCGACGCCGTCCGGGTCGTAGACGAAGCCGGTGTCCTCTCCCGCCGCGTGCATCCGGAACCACCAGCGCTCGACCTCGACCATGTGCCGGACCAGGCCCAGCAGCGACAGGCGCGACGGTGGAACGGCCCGCTGCTTCAGCTGATGTGCGGTGAGCCCCGCACACTTCGTGAGCAGGGTGGCACGGTGGTAGTCGAGCCACTGCTCGAGGCTCGTGCGCTCGTTCGCCACCAGGTCCGGCTCGGGCCGGTCGCCAGCACGTGCGGTCCACATCTCGGTCATCGCCTACTCCACCACACCCGAGCCTCCGGCTGCACGCCCTCTCGCCCCCGACCGTGTCACTCGCCGCGGTGCTCCCGGGCGACGGGAACATCTCGGTGACAGCCCGGTGTCGCTGCGAGCACGACGACCGCCTTGTACAACCAGATCCTTGTGGCCTCCGCTCCGGGCGAGGGCGACATCGGTTCTGCGCCGGCGGTTCGTGCCGCTGCCGGCTCGATGTCCCCGACCACCAAGCCTTCAGTGAAGTCGGGGGTGATCGTCTGGTCTCTCCCAGATCGAGACGTGGGAGGTGCTCTCCCTGGTGAACGGAGATCGGTTCCAGCCGGCCCAGCGGTGCCGGAGCGTCATTCCGGCCAGCTTGGCCATCAAGTCGAGCTCCGATGGCCAGACGTACCGAAAGGGTGTGGTCGACTCGCTGACGGCGGCGCTGCCGACGACGAAGTGGTGGGAGACGGCCCGCTGGGCGACGAGGTCGACGTAGCGGTCGTAGCCGACGTAGCCCGGAGCGTGGGCGAACACCCGGGCGTCTTCCCCGGGAGGCAGGCGGCGCAGGTCGGGGACGCCGACTTCGACCAAGAAGGCCCCTCCCGGCTCCAGGTGTGCTGCCGCGTTGGCGAAGCAGGCGACCTGCTCGTCCTGGGTGGTCAGGTTGCCGATGGTGTTGAACACGAGGTACACGAGCCGGAAGCGCTCGGCGAGGCGGGTCGTCGCCATGTCGCCGATCGTCACCTGGATGCGCTCGCCGCCGGACTTGGCGTGGAGCCGGTCGGCCATGGCGGTGGACAGCTCGATCCCCGACACGGGCACGCCGCGGGCGGCGAGCGGCAGGGCGACGCGGCCGGTGCCGATGGCGAGCTCGAGCGCAGCTCCGTCCCCGGCGAGCTCAGCCAGCAGGTCCACGGCCGGCCCCAACACCTCGGGAGAGAACATGGCCTCCGAGCTCTCGTCGTAGACCGCCGCCACGTCGTCGCCGAAGTGGTCCTCGGGCATCCGGACACTCTCGCACCTCGGGCTCGGGCCCGCCAGCGGATGGATCGTGCTCAGCCGCGGCGCTATCACTATCAGCGTCGGACGGTCAGGTATCGTGCACCGAGTGCGGCCATCGCTGCGCGGACGGCCGGACCGTCGTCTCCTTCCCAGACGCACAAGGGGGAGTCGAGGTGGTCTGCGGCGGCGACGGCTTCGGCCCCGAGGGTTGAGACTCGGTGGGCGTCGCTGATCTCGGCCATGCGGTAGGCGAGCAGCGAAAGGGGCACGACCTCGATCGCTTCGGGGAGGATCATGAGCCTGCGGCCCAGCTCCCGTCGTTGCTCGGGAGGCCATGACCCAGTGAGGCTCCCGCCGCGAGCGGACACCACGCTCCTGGAGAGCCGGTAGAGGTACAGGTTGGTGGTGGCAGGCTCGTGGCCGTGGAGGAGGCGGACGAGCGCGTCGCCCAGGTCGTCGGCGAGAAGATCTCGGAGGAGGTGGTCGTCGAGGAGCGCCCTGGTCACGTGGTGGCGAGATCCGGGTCGCCGGCGAGCGCCCTGACACGATCGGCATGCTCCTCGCGACCCAATAGATCACCCAGCGGTGTGCCCTCACCCTGGGCAGGGTCAGGACGCCGAAGCCGAGGTGAAGGACGTCTACGGAACCTCCGTGGTCGAGGTCCCACCTGTGCCGAGCAGCGGCAGGCAGGGACATCTGGCCCGACGACGACACGAGGTACTCCTGGATGGCCCTCGTGCGACAAGCATAGTTGGTAGTCGGCACCCGCCTACCAAGTACACCGTATGTGTGGTCGGGCGCGCCCGACGTGCCGATCTGGCGCGCCTGCGTCGGGCTGAGCACCGATGTTCTGTCGCGCCGTTCGGGGCTGCCGGCCACCGGTCCCGGACCGAGTATGTGGCAGAGATCGGGTCCTGACAACTGAGCCGCACCTG
>JBOGGR010000378.1:0-6122 GCA_050744025.1 Acidimicrobiales bacterium | reverse complement strand
GACGCGCACACGACGGAGGACCTCAGCGAGCACGGCGCGCCAGCCCCCGAGCAGGTGATCGCGCACACCAACCTCTACTGGCAGTGGCAGAGCGCGCCCGGGCGCCGCGGGGCTACCGTCGACACTGCGGAGATCAGCTTCGCGGCGGGCGACGAAGGCTGAGCCCGTCCCCGGCGAGAGACCGCTCTTTCGCAGCGAGGAGGAGATCCTGATGGCCGACGGCCTGGCCCCGAGCTTCACCCTGGTCGACCAGGCCGAGCGCCCCTGGTCCCTGTCCGAGCACCTGGACGCCGCCGTGGTCCTGGTCCTCTACAGGGGGGACTGGTGACCCTACTGCAACGGCCAGCTGGTCAGCCTGGCTTCGCACCACGACGAGATCACCGCCGCCGGTGGCCGGGTCGTGGGCATCAGCGTGGACAGCACGGGGCAGAACGCCGCCATGGTGGCGAAGCTCTCGCTCCCCTTCCCGCTCCTGTCGGACCCGGGGGGTGAGGGGGCAATCAAGCCCTACGGCGCCTGGGACGAGGGCCACCCCTTCGCCCGCCCGTCCGTGGTCGTCGTGGCTCCCGACCAGACTGTCTCGTACCGCCAGGTCGGGGAGGACTTCGCCGACCGCCTCGGCGAGGACGAGATCGTGGCTGCGCTCGGGCCCTTGGGGGTCCCTCCCACCAGTCAGGGCCCGCCCCAGCCCGGCCGGCCCGCCCCCGGCCCCCGGGCCGTCGACCTGGCCTGGCTCCCCGCCTACCTGCGAGGCGGTCGCTTCGCGGTGCGGGCCCTGGCAGGACGGGTCCCCGGGGCAGAGAGGGAGGCCGAGGCCATGACCGAGGTCTACGACCGCTTCACCGCCGCCCTGGCCGCTCGCCGGCGCGACAGCTGAGAGCGTCGAGGCCGGGGCGAGGGGCCGGGCTGGGACGAGGGGCCGGGCTGGGAGGAGGGACCGGGCTGGGGGAACAGCCTGTCAGCTCTTCGACCAGCACGGTGCCGCCCGGGCTGGCCCCCGATACGTGCACTGAGCAATACTTGAGCCATGCCTGACAGCCGGGACGGCCTACTGACGGTGGACCCTGTGATCGAGGCCGTCCTGCACGCCAGCCGGGCCCTCGTGGCGGTGGCGGCCCGCTCCCTGGCCGGCGCCGGCGAGGACGTGACGCTGCCCCAGTACCGGGCCCTCGTGGTGCTGGCCGCCCGCGGGCCCCAGAGCATGGCCGCTCTCGCCTCGGCCCTGGCCGTCAACCCGTCCACCGCCACCCGCATGTGCGATCGCCTCGTGCGCAAGGGCCTGGTCCGCCGGCGGGCCTCGCCGTCGGACCGCCGGCAGGTGAGGCTGGCCATGACCGTGGCCGGGCGCAGGCTGGTCGACGACGTGACCGAGCGCCGGAGGGCCGAGATCGCCCGGATCGTCGGCGCCATCCCCCCTCCGCTGCAGGCCCAGGTGGTCGGGGCGCTGGACGCCTTCGCCACCGCCGCCGGCGAGCTGACCGACCAGGACTGGGCGGCGGGGTGGGCCATCTGAGCGACGAGCAGGACCTCTCACCCGGACCGAGCCCCTTCGAGCTGGCCCTGCCGCTCACCTGGCGGACCCGGCTCCGCTCCCTCACGACGGCGGCGTCCCGGCGCCTGCGGGCCACCACCTACCTGCGCAAGTGGCTGGCGCTCGGCCTCCTGCTCGGCGTGATCGCCGGGCTGGGGGCGGTGGCCTTCTACCGGACCCTCGAGCTGGCCTCCCACCTGTTCCTCACCGACCTCGCCGGCTACCAGATCCCGACCCCGGCCGGCGAGGGCAACCTGGCCGGCTCGATGGGCTTCGGCCGTCCCTGGGCCGTCCCCCTGATAGTCGGCCTGGGGGGCCTGCTGTCGGGGCTCCTCGTGTTCGGCCTCGCCCCCGAGACCGAGGGGCACGGCACCGACGCCGCCATCTCGGCCGTCCACGACAACCCGCGGGGGGTGCGGCTGCGGGCCCTCGCAGTCAAGATCGTGGCCTCTGCCATCACGATCGGCTCGGGCGGCTCGGGAGGCCGGGAGGGCCCCACCGCCCAGATCAGCGCCGGCTTCGGCTCGTTCCTGGCCCGGGTCCTCGACCTCTCCCCCGCCGACGGGCGCATCGCCGTCGCGGTTGGCATCGGCTCCGGCATCGGGTC
This sequence comes from Acidimicrobiales bacterium, assembly GCA_050744025.1. Classification (GTDB taxonomy): domain Bacteria; phylum Actinomycetota; class Acidimicrobiia; order Acidimicrobiales; family JAJPHD01; genus JBOGGR01. Next base: position 3,984 of record JBOGGR010000378.1, on the reverse strand, counting down.
GATCTTCGGCGCCCCTCTCGGCGGGGCCCTCCTCTCGGCCGAGATCCTGTACCGCGACGACATCGAGGTCGAGGCCATCCTCCCCAGCTTGATCGCCGCGGTCATCGGCTACACGGTGTTCTCGGCGTTCCAGGGCTTCGAGCCGCTCTTCGGCTTCGCCGGGCAGGCGTACCAGTTCACGCACCCCCTCTCCCTGGCCTGGTACGCCGTCATCGGCATCGTAGGCGGGTTCATCGGCCTGGCCTACGCCAAGTCCTTCTACGGCATCGGGGACCTGTTCGAGCGGCTACCCGTCCCACGGTGGATGCGGCCGGCGATCGCGGGGCTGCTCGTGGGCTCGCTCGCCATCGCGCTGCCCCAGGTCATGGGCACCGGCTACGGGTGGATCCAGAAGGGTCTCGGCCCCCAGCTCCTGGGCCTCCCGTTGTGGGTCGTGCTCGCCATGCCCCTGGCCAAGATCCTCGCCACATCGTTGTCCATCGGCTCAGGGGGCTCGGGAGGCATCTTCGGACCGGGCATAGTCATCGGAGCCTTCACCGGCGCGTCCGTCTGGCGCCTGCTGGAGCCGATCGCCCCCGGGGTCCCCCACGGCCCGGCCCCTTTCGTCATCGTCGGCATGATGGCCTGCTTCGGGGGGATCTCCCGGGCCCCCCTCGCGGTCATGCTCATGTCCGCCGAGATGACCGGCAGCCTGTCGGTGCTGGCCCCGGCCATGGTCGCCGTGGGCCTGGCCACCTTCATCGTGCGCCGGGCCGACGACACGATCTATCGCAGCCAGCTGAAGAGCCGTGAGGACTCCCCGGCCCACCGGTTGCGGGCCAGCATGCCGCTGCTGGCCTCCATGCGGGTGGCGGAGGTCATGGGCCGCTCCCGGGTCATCTTCGACGCCCGCAACGGCATAGGTGAGGCGGCCGACAAGCTCGGCCGAGAGGGACTGCCCGGGGCTCCGGTGGTGGACGAGACAGGGGCCTTCATCGGGGTCGTCCAGCGCGACGCCCTGGTCCAGGCGGCCGGGCCGGACGGCGATGCCGAGGTCTCGCGCCTGGCGGACCCCACGGCCCCGACGACCAACGCAGCCGACCGGCTGGACTCGGCCCTCGAGGCGCTGATGAGCGCCGGGGCCAACTGGGTCCCGGTGCTGGACGAGCACCGGCGGGTGGCCGGCATCCTGTCCACCTCGGGCGTCGTGCGGGGCTACCGGGCCGGGCTGCGGGCCAACCTCCGCCAGATCTCCCAGGTGGCCCCGGACACGGTGGTGGTGGACGAGCGAGTGCGGCCGGGCGCACCGGTCACCACGCGGCCGCTGAGCGACCTGGGGCTGCCGCCGGGGACCATCGTCATGACCCTCCAGCGGAAGGCGGAGCTGATGCTGCCCCGTGGCGACACCGTGCTCCAGGCCGGCGACCAGGTCGGGGTCCTCACCCACTCAGCCGACGCCGGCCTGGTACGGGATCTGCTGCTCGGCTCGGAGCTGGCCGCCGGGGGCGGGGCGGCCAGGCCAGCCGGGGCCACCGGGCCGGCCACGACCCCGTCTGGGTGACCGCCGACGCAACGGCTCGGCGTCACCCGTGCAGCCGTCACCGGCCTGGAGCACGCAGAGCGGGGCGGCGCCATCACCGTCGCCAAGCTGTCCGAGATCGCCGCCCGCTCGACTGCACCCTCGTCTACGCCCTGGTGCCCAACACGTCCCTGGACCAGACCGTCCAGCGCCAGGTGGCCCGGGTCGGCGACCAGCGACTCGGCTACGTGAACGCCACGATGGCTCTGGAGGACCAGGCAGTCGGAGCCCGCCAGCGGGACTCCATACGAGACGCGCGGATCGCCGAAACCGCAGAACGGGGCGGCATCTGGCGGACCCAGCTGGAGGCCTGGCCGCCCGTCACAGGCAGTCCGTGATCGGGCGCAGGCGAACCAGGCCGACGAGGTCGTGAGGCGAGGGGCTGGCCGATCACGGGCGGAGCAACCCGTAGAGGGCCAGGTCCCGGCGGACGCCGCCTCGCAGCTGGGCTCCCCGGAGGATGCCCTCGCAGGCGAAGCCCACCTTCTCGAGCACGCGGCGTTCGGCCAGGTTGTCCACATCGGTCTCCGCCTCGACCCGGTCGAGGTCGGTGGAGGCGAACAGGTGGTCCACCAGCAAGCGGTGAGCGACCGTGCCCACCCCGCGGCCGCGGTGCTCGGGCATCAGGGTGACACCGATCACCCACGCCAGGCACGGGTACTGGGGGCCGTGCAGGACCGGCATCCAGCTGACTCCTCCGGCCAGGTCGCCCGCCTCGAGGACCGTCAGGGTGTGCGAGTGCACCGGCATCGGGAACGGCCGGGGGTCGGCGTCGACGTCGAACGCCGCCTGGATCACCCCGACGACCGCCTCGTCGGCCCCGAGCGCCTCTGCCAGCCCGACAGACCCGGACTGGGCAACGACCTTCCGATCCGTCATACGGGCGAGCTTGCCACAGGGGCGGCCCAGGCCGTCAGCCGTCGTCGGCGCCTGCGAGCGGCAGCTCGGCGATACGGCGCACGGTCGCCTGGGCGGCGTGGGCGTCGACGGCGATGCCGGCGACCGGGACAGCCCCCGCGAACCAGCGCCCGAGCAGGTGGCGGGCCACCCGCTCCGCCAGGGCGCGGGTGTCGCCACGCCCGGACAGGCCGGTCACGGCCGCGGCCACGTCGGCCGCGACCCGAGCGGGGTCCACCGGCCGGCCCGCCTCGGACAGCATCCGGGCGCGGACCGACGTGGCTACGTACACCTCCAGGACGAAAGCGCCCAGGTTGGCCGCCAGAACCGCCGGCAGGGTTACCGGGGCGGCCGCACCGCCGGAGACGAACGTGGCCACGGCCTCCCACTCCTCCACCGTCGCCGCCCCGGCGGCCGCGGCCCCCACCACCCACCGGCCACCCAGGGGGCTGACGGGGAGCGGATGCTGGACGAACGTGGGCACGACCACGCGCAGCAGCTCCTCGACCCGGTCCAGGACGAAGGCCAGGGCCTGCTCCTTCCCCCGGACGCCCGCCGCCTGGCGAACCCCGGCCTCCAGCCACTCCCGCGCGGCCGGCGGCAAGCGGGAACGGACCAGGCCCGCCACTCCCGGCAACCGACGGGCCGCGGCGGGCAGGCGGCTGGCCGACGCCGGCAACCGTCTGGCCGCCCTGGACAACCCGCGGGCCGCGCCCGAGGCGGCTCGGGCCGTCGAGCCGAGCAGCGCTGCCGGCCTACTGCCCCCCGGCGTGCTGGGCCCCGACGCCATGACCTGGATTACAGCACGCCGCGAGTCCGGCTCGCGACGGCGGCCTGGTCGTCAGGACGGGGCCGTCACCTGGCGGCCGCCAGGGCAGCCGCCTCGGTGGCGTTGGAGATGGCAGCGGTCCCGCCGAACACGTGGATGCTCGTGAGAGTCGAGCTGTGAGCCTTCAGCCAGGCGGTGGTCGCCGACCCGAGGACGTTCGGGGTGGCGGCGAGCACGATGGGCTCCTTCTCGGTCCCGGCGTGGGCCCCGCCGGCCAGGGCGTCGGGGAAGTTGTCGCCCCGGGCCAGGTTGACGTGGGCGCCGGACCAGTGGAGCTGGCCGAGCTCGAGGTTCGCTATGTCAGTGGCCGTCTGCGTCCGGTTGGCGCCGGCCACCCGGGTGACCGTGATGTGCATGGCGGTGATGGCGTTCACCACGGCCGTCGAGATGGCGGACGTCCCCCCGAGCACCAGGACGTGGCTGATCCCGAGGTCGCCGAGGGCCGTCTTGGCGGCCGCCGACAGGGTGGTCGGGGGCGTCATCAGGATCGGGAAGGCGGCCGCGTAGGCCATCGGGCTCCCGGTCAGCGCGTCGGGGAAGTTGCGGTCGGTGGCGACGACGGCCGTCGGGCCGTCGGAGCCGAGCGAGCCCACCGTCGAGGACGGGTAGGCCTCGGCCACGACCTGGGCGGTGACGTCCCGGTTGGCCCCGTAGAGGCGACGGACCATGTAGCCGTCGTTCTTCAGGGTCTGCTCTACAC
>JBOGGR010000377.1:0-3540 GCA_050744025.1 Acidimicrobiales bacterium | reverse complement strand
CGCCCCGGCAGCCGCCGTCGCCCCGCCCCCGAGCCACGCCAGCACGTCGGCCCTCACCACCTGGGCCCGCTGCGCCCGGGCCCCCAGGACGGCCAGGTTGGCCCGGAGCGCGGCCAGGGCCCCGCGGTCGGTCTCCACGAACGTGGCCCGCTCCGCCCCCCGGGAGATGGCCTCGACGCCGAGGGCCCCGCTCCCCGCGAACAGGTCGGCCACCGCCGCCCCCTCGACCCCCCCCAGGCTCTCCACCATGTCGAACATCGCCTCGCGCACCCGGTCCGCCGTGGGGCGCGTCCCCGCCCCAGGCGGCGCGACCAGCCGCCGGCCCCTGGCCTCGCCGCCCACGACTCTCACGCCGCCGTCAGCCCTTCATGAGGAACCCGGCCTCCTCCTCGCCCACCATGAGCGCCAGCTCGTCGGCCAGGTCGGGGTGGCCGGCCAGCCCTCCCTCGGAGTCGACGATGGCGAACGCCACCCTCCTGGCGTCAGCCACCAGATCCTTGTCCCGGCGGAGCGACGCGAGCGAGAGGTCGCTGCGCCCCTTCTGGCGGGTGCCCAGGATCGTGCCCTCGCCCCGCAGCTCGAGGTCGACCTCGGCCAGCTCGAAACCGTCGTCGCTCTCCTCCAGCGCCCGCAACCGGGCCTCGGCCTCCGCCGACGCCCCCTCCCCGAGCAGGTAGCACCAGGAAAGGGCGTCGCCCCGGCCCACCCGGCCCCGGAGCTGGTGCAGCTGCGCCATCCCGAACCGGTCGGCGTCCTCCACCACCATCACCGTGGCGTCCGGCACGTCCACCCCCACCTCGATGACGGTCGTGGCAACCAGCACGTCCAGCGCGCCGGCCCGGAAGGCCTCCATGACCGACTCCTTCTCCGCCGCCCTGAGCTGGCCGTGGAGCAGCCCCAACCGCAGGCCGGCCAGCTCCCCGGCCCGGAGGCGCTCGGCCTCCTCCACCGCCGAGGTGGCCTCGATGCGCTCGGAGCCCTCAACCAGCGGGCAGACGACGTAGGCCCGGCGGCCGGCGGCCGCCTGCTCGCGGACGCGGGCCCAGGCCGCCTCCACGTCGAGCGGCCCCCGCGCCCAGGTCGTCGCCACCCGGGCCCGGCCGGGCGGCCGCTCCCGCATGACCGTCACGTCGAGGTCCCCGAACACGGTCATGGCCGCCGTGCGGGGGATGGGCGTGGCCGTCATCACCAGCACGTCGGGGTCGGCCCCCCCGCCGTCCCGTCCCTTCTCCCGCAACAAGGCCCGCTGCTCGACGCCGAAGCGGTGCTGCTCGTCGATGACGACGACGCCGAGGGACTCGAACCCCACGTCCTCGGTCAGGAGGGCGTGGGTCCCGATCAGGACGTCGACCCGGCCGGCCCGGAGGTCGGCGTGGAGGCGGGCCCGCTCCGATGCAGTTGTGCGGCTGGTGAGCAGCTCGACACGCACCGGCCGCTCCCCCATCAGCGTCCCGGCGTCCGGCACGGCCAGGCCGGCCAGCAGCTGGCGCACGCCGATGTGGTGCTGCTCGGCGAGGACCTCGGTGGGAGCCATGAGCGCCCCCTGGTGGCCCCCCTGCACGGCTGCGAGGAGGGCCGCCACCGCCACCACGGTCTTCCCCGAGCCGACATCGCCCTGGAGCAGGCGGTGCATCGGGAGCGGCGACGCCAGGTCCCCCAGGATCTCGCGGATCGCCCCGTCCTGGGCTCCGGTCAGCGTGAAGGGGAGGTTCTGGAGGAATAGGCCCAGCAGCGCGGAGCCCTCCGTGCCCACCTCCACGAGGTGACGGATCCCCCTCGCCTGGCGCTCCACCGCCCGCTTGCGGCCGACGAGCTCGAGCTGGAGGCGCAGCAGCTCGTCGAAGGCCAGGCGCCGGCGGGCGGCGTCCTTCGCCGCCACGGTCTCGGGGGCGTGGATCTGGCGCATGGCCTCGGTCCGCCCGACGAGGTCGAGCTCGTCCAGGTGGCGCTCCGGCACGGGGTCGACCAGGTCGCCGGCACGCCCGAGGGCCTCCCCGATCCACCGGCCCAGCTCCCAGCTGGACAGGTCGGCCTTCTCGGACTGGGGGTAGATGGGCACGATCCGGCCCGTCCTGGCCGCGTCCTCGGCGACGGACTCGTCGCCCACCAGGTCCACCACCGGGTTCGTCATCCGGCGCCGTCCCCGGTAGCTGTCCAGCTTGCCGAAGAACAGCGCCTGGCGCCCCACCAGCAGCTGGCGGGCCCGCCAGGCCTGGTTGAAGAACGTGACCCGCAGGTAGTCCCGCCCGTCGAACACGTCCGCCTCGACCAGGGAGCGGCCCCTCTGGGTGCGGCGGCCGTCGACCCTGCGGACGGTGCCCAGCACCGTGGCCTCCTCCCCCAGGGACAGCTCGCCGATGGCCGCCTGGCGGGTCCGGTCGTGGTAGCGGCGGGGGTAGTGGGTCAAGAGGTCCAGGACGGTGCGGATGCCGAGCTGCTCCAGCGCGTCCGCCTTCTTGTCCCCCACCCCGCCCAGGCGGGTGACGGGCAGCCTGTCGAGGAAACGCAGCGTCCGTCCCACCGCCGCTACTCGATGCTGATCAGGTAGGGGTACAGCGGCTGGCCCCCGTGGTGGACCTCGGCCACTGCGCCGGGCCGGTGCTCGGCCAGCCACTCCGTGATCCTGCGACGGTCGGCGGCCCGGGCCCCCTCGCCCTCGATGAGCGTCACCAGCTCGTGGTCGTCGCGGCACAGCTTGCCGAGCAGCGCGCAGGCAGCCTCGGACAGCGTTGCCCCCACCACCTCGATCCGGCCTCTGGACAGCCCGAGCCAGTCCCCCTCCCCGATGGGGCCGGCCGGGCCGTCGGAGGACCTGACGGCCCGGGTCACCTCCCCCGTGACCACCCGGGCCGCGGCCTCGGCCATGCTGGCGCGGTTGTCCAGGGCGCTCGCCTCCGGGTCGTACTCCATCAGAGCGGCGAACCCCTCCACGATGCTCGTGGTCGGGAGCACCTCGACCTGCTTGGGCGAGAGCCGGGCCGCCTGCTCGGCCACGGGCAGGATGTTGTCGTTGTTCGGGAGCACCAGGACCTGGCGCGCAGGCGCCGCCTCGACCGCGCCCAGGATCTGTGCCGTGGACGGGTTCATGGACTGGCCGCCGGTCACGACCTGGCTCACCCCGAGGGAGCGGAAGATGCGCCCGATCCCCTCGCCGTTGGCCACCGCCACCACGGCCGTGACAGGCGGCGGGCCCGAGGGGTCGGGGCGGTCGGCCGCCGCCCGTGCGGCCGCCTCCCTGACCCACCGCTCCTCCTCCACCTGCTCGAGCAGGTCGGTGACCCGGATGTCGCGGGGACGGCCGGCGTCCAGGGCGGCCTCGACCGCCCCGCCGATGTCGTCCGTGTGGATGTGGCAGTTCCAGAGCGATCCGCTCCCGACCACCACGATCGAGTCCCCCAGGCCGGCCCACACGTCCTTGAACGCCGGGATCGAGCCTTCGGGAGCCTCCAGGAGGTACATGACCTCGTAGCGCAGGTCGCTCACCCCGTCGTGGCCGGCGCCGGCCTGGGTCCCGGCGGCCCCGGTCGCGCCGGCGGCGGG
>JBOGGR010000376.1:0-4615 GCA_050744025.1 Acidimicrobiales bacterium | reverse complement strand
GCTCAGGCCCGGGCCATCGCCGCCGCGGCGGCCGGGGGGGGCGGGGGGGCCAGGGCTGCCAGGGGGGGCGGGGGGGGCGGGGCGTGGGTGGGAGACCTCCTCGTGGAGGAGTTCGTGCCCGGGCCCGAGGTGGCGGTGGAGGGGCTGCTCCGGGGCGGGCGCCTGGAGGTGCTGGCCGTCTTCGACAAGCCCGACCCCCTGGACGGCCCCAACTTCGAGGAGACGATCTATGTCACCCCTTCCCGCCTTCCGGCGCTGGCGCTGGTGGCGGTGGCCGGCGTGGCCGCCTCGGCCTGCGCAGCTCTCGGCCTGGTGGAAGGGCCCGTGCACGCCGAGCTCCGGGTGGGGGTCGGCGAGGGAGCGCCAAGCGGGGAGGCGGGGGTCGAGGGGGCGGGAGTCGAGGGGGCGGGAGGCCCCGGAGCAGGGGCCAGGCTGATCGAGGTGGCGGCCCGGTCCATCGGTGGGCTGTGCTCGAGGTCGCTCTCGTTCGGGACAGGGCTCAGCCTGGAGCAGGTCATCGTCGCCCACGCCCTCGGACGCCCACTGGGCGACCTGAGCCGTGAGGAGAGGGCCGCCGGGGTCATGATGGTCCCGATCCCGGCGGCCGGCGTCCTCGCCGGCGTCGGCGGCCAGGACGAGGCCCGGGCCGTGGCCGGCATCACCGGCGTGGAGATCTCGATCCCGATCGGGCGCCCGGTGGTCCCCCTGCCCGAGGGCGACCGCTACCTCGGGTTCCTGTTCGCGAAGGGCGACACCCCTGAAGAGGTGGAGGCGGCCCTCCGCCGGGCCCACGCCGGCCTCGACGTCCGGATCGAGCCTGCCAGCGGGTGAGAGGCCGGGGTCCCTCGAACTTGTGGTGATTTCGGGTCAAATTGACCTGAAATCACCACAAGTTCGAGGGGACGGGCCCCCAGGGGAGTCCTACGAGCCGATGTGGGCAGCCGGGACCGTTCCCATCCGCCCTGCCTGGTAGTCGTCGAAGGCCTGGGACAGCTCGGCCCTGGTGTTCATCACGAACGGCCCGTAGGCCGCCACGGCCTCCCCGATCGGGCGGCCGCCGAGCAGCAGCACCTCGAAGGCAGGCGCCGGGCCGTCTCGTGAGGGGGCGGCCGCGAACGTCACCACGTCGCCTGGGCCGAAGACGGCCAGCTGGCCGGTGGCCACGGGGCGAGCCTCGGGGCCGACGGTCCCCCGGCCGGCCAGGACGTAGGCGAGGGCGTTGAAGCCTGCCGGCCATGGCAGGCGGAGCCGGGCGCCCGGGCTGACCGTGGCGTGGACGAGGGCGATGGGGGTGTGGGTGACCCCCGGCCCCTCGTGGCCGGCCAGCTCGCCGGCGATGACCCTCACCAGGGCCCCACCGTCGTGGGACGTGAGCAGCGTCACCCGGCTGGCGCCGATGTCCTGGTAGCGGGGCGCCACCCACTTGTCGGCCGCCGGCAGGTTCACCCAGAGCTGCACGCCGTGGAACAGGCCGCCGCTCGCCACGAGGGCCTCGGGCGGGGCCTCGATGTGCAGGATCCCGGCGCCCGCGGTCATCCACTGGGTGGCGCCGTTGGTGATGAGGCCGCCTCCTCCGGTGGAGTCCTGGTGCTGGAACGTGCCGTCGATCATGTAGGTCACGGTCTCGAAGCCGCGGTGGGGGTGCCAGGGCGTCCCCTTGGGCTCCCCGGGGGCGTACTCCACCTCCCCCATCTGGTCCATGTGCACGAACGGGTCGAGGTCGGCGAGCGCCACTCCGGCGAAGGCCCGGCGGACCGGGAAGCCCTCGCCCTCGAGCCCGCTGGGGGCGCTCGTCACCGACGCGACCGGGCGTTCCTTGGCCACCACCGGGTCCGGGTCGGCGATGCGCGGAAGGGTGAGCAGGTCGTCAACGGTCACTGCTGGCATGTCTGGCCTCCTCTGTCCAGGTAGTTGCACCAACAACGACCTGCACGTCGCCATTCCCCCGCAGGGCGGCCTCCCGCGCCGCCATCACCTGGCGCCCGTCGACCAGGGCCGCCCGCGCATCGGCCCCGAGCTGGCGGGCGGCGGCCGTGAGCTCGGCCGACGCGTGGGCCGGGGACCAGCGGGCCAGCGTCCGGCGCAGCGCACGGGTGACCCAGAACGAGGTGCCGAACCCGAAGCCCATCCCCACAGCCAGCCAGAAGAGGCGCTTGAACACCGCTCAGGCCCCCCTTCGCTGGCGGAAGCTGCGGGCGGCCCCGGCCGCGCCGCTCCCAGCGGCCACCGCCTTGATGACGGGGTCGGAGAGGACCAGGCGCACCAGGCGTCCACCGGGCCGGGCCGGACCCTGGGCGGCCCCCAGGCGAGACCCGGGGCCACCCGGCCGGGGGCCGTCGACGCGTGGCTCGAAGGCGGCCAGATCGACCGCGGCCGGGGGCGGCTGGCGAGACCCCGAGAGGACCGGGAGGGCCGCACCCCCCACGCGGTCCACGGACGCGCGCAGACCCGCAACTCCCCGGGCCAGCACCACGAGAGCGGCGACCGCAGCCGCGAGCAGGACAAGGGCGGCCACGCCCAGGCCCACGACCACACCCTGCCCGACCGCGGCCACCATCGCCCGCGACCCTACCTTGGGTTCGATGACCTCTGTGGCGGTCGTCTAGCCGCCTGCCACGGCGCGAAGGCCCTGTCGTCCATCCCGCCCTTTGTCTGCGAGCTGCAAGGATTGACGTCCCTTCCCCCGGCTCAAGTGGTGGGACAACCCAGCCGTTCATGCGGCGACCGTCGGGTTCGCGCTTCCTCGGGCCCCTTGCTTCGAGGCGACAGGCTTCCCTCCAGGCGCTGTGACCGCCAGCCGGGCGGCAGGAAGCCAACGCTGGGAGGTGTGCGACCGGCGGGTCGTGGTCGCCGGCAACGAGGGCGCCGACATGCCGCCAGGTACTCTGGGAGCGATCTACCGCCAAGCGAGGATCGAAATGCCCGGCCGGCGGTGAGGAGGTCCCCGATGCGCTACAGCGTGATCTGCGAGCAAGGTGATACTGGCTGGGGCGCTCATGTCCCTGACCTTCCTGGCTGCGTCGCCGCCGGCGCAACTCGCGCCGAAGTCGAGGCTCTCATCGTCGAAGCCGTCGGCGCATACCTGGGCGACCTCCGGGAGAGCGGGCAACCCGTGCCCGCGCCTCGCAGCGACGTCGGCCTGGTCGACGTTGCGTGAGAGGGCTCTTCAGCCTCCAGCTGTGACCAGTGACGACGACCTGTTCCGCGCCGCCCTAGCAGAGCGCCTGGCCGGCCAGGCTCCGTTGGCCGACCGCATGCGGCCCAGGACACTCGACGAGATCGTCGGCCAGGAGCACCTGCTCGGCCCCTCGGGGCCACTGCGGGCCCTGATCGAGTCGGGCCGGCTCTCGTCGATCGTGCTGTGGGGGCCTCCGGGGACGGGCAAGACGACGCTCGCCCGAGTCGTCGCCACCGCCACCGAGAGGGTCTTCGTCCCCCTCTCAGCGGTGACGGCAGGGGTCAAGGACGTCCGCCAGACCGCCGACGGGGCCAGGCGAAGGCTGGCGGAGCAGGGCCAGGGCACGATCCTCTTCCTCGACGAGGTGCACCGGTTCAACAAGGCCCAGCAGGACGCCCTCCTGCCATCGGTCGAGGAGGGGACCCTGACGCTCATAGGAGCGACGACGGAGAACCCGTTCTTCGAGCTCAACGCCCCCCTCCTGTCCCGGGCCACGCTGTTCCGCCTCGAGCCCCTCTCCCCGCCGAGCCTGATGGCCCTGGTCGAGAGGGCCCTCGAGCACGAAGGGGCGTCGGCCGAGGCGGCGGCCATGGAGCTGGTGGTGGACCTGGCCGGCGGCGACGCAAGGACCGCCCTCACGATCCTGGAGATGGCCCTGGCGCTGGCCGAGGCGCCAGGGCCGGCCGCTGCCGGGGAACCAGCGCCGGCCCGCGAGCCAGCGCCGGCCGAGGAGCCAGCGCCGGCCGGGAGACCGACCATCGCTGTCGCCGACGTCGAGCGGGCACGGGCCGGACGGGTCCTGCGCTACGGGCGGGACGAGCACTACGACGTCATCAGCGCCTTCATCAAGTCCGTGCGGGGATCGGACCCTGACGCCGGGCTCTACTGGCTGGCGCGCATGCTGGCCGCCGGCGAGGACGCCCGCTTCGTCGCCCGGCGCCTCGTGATCCTCGCCAGCGAGGACATCGGGATGGCAGACCCCATGGCCCTGGTGGTGGCCGACGCCGCCGCTCGGGCGGTGGAGATGGTCGGCCTCCCCGAGGCGGGCCTCAACCTGGCCCAGGCTGTCGTCCATCTCGCCGCCGCCCCCAAGTCCAACCGGGTCGCCATGGGCCTGTGGCGCGCGGAGGAGGACGTGACCAACCGGCCAGCCGGGCCGGTGCCGGCCCACCTGGCGGACAGCCACTACCGGTCGGCCCGCACCATCGGCCACGGCGTGGGCTACGCCTACCCCCACGACGACCCTCGGGGCTGGGTCCCCCAGCGCTACCGCCCGGACGAGGTCGCCGGCCGGGTCTACTACGAGCCGTCGTCGCACGGCGCCGAGCCCGAGGTCGCGGAGCGCCTGGCCGCTCGGCCCCTGGCCGCCGGCCCGGGAGAGGACGACACCCTCTGAGGGGGGCTGGGATCGTGGGCCGGCGGGGGGGGCTGGCAGGG
>JBOGGR010000375.1:0-11057 GCA_050744025.1 Acidimicrobiales bacterium | reverse complement strand
CGCCGTGGCCGTGCGGGCCACCAGGACTCGGGGGCGCCCGGCCAGGTCCGGGTGCACGGCCACGTCGCCGAAGCCGGCTCCGGCGGCCAGGGAAGTCGCCGCCCCGGCCTGGTGAGGAGCCAGCTCGATCACCGCCGCCCCGGGGCGAGCCAGCCACTCGAGCGCCCCCCGCAGCACGGCCGCGAGCCCCTCGAGCCCTGTCGCACCGGCGAGCAGGGCGCCGTGCGGCTCCCAGCCGGCCACCTCGGCCGGGAGCGAGGCGAGCTCGGCGTCGGCCACGTACGGCGGGTTGGACACGACGAGGCAGACCCGGCCCCTCAGCTCGCCGGGCAGGGCCTCGTACCAGTCGCCACGGGCCAGGTGGACCCTGGTTGCAGCCCGACCTCCGAGGCCGGCAAGGTTGGCCCCGGCGACGGCCAGGGCGCCGGCGGAGACGTCGGTGGCCCACACCGTGAGCCCAGGCTCCTCGGCGGCGAGAGCGAGAGCGATCGCCCCCGACCCGGTCCCGAGGTCGACGGCGACCGTAGGGAAAGTGCCCCTGGCGGCTGCGCTGGCCCATCCAGGGCCCCGGCCCCCGAACTGTGTCGACGAACGGTCGGCATGTGGGCTGTCGTCGACACAGTTCGCCACGGCCCCGAACTGTGTCGACGAACGGTCGGCACGTGGGCTGTCGTCGACACAGTTCGCCCCCGCCGCCGCCCGGAGGCGGGCCAGCTCGGCCCGGGCCACGTCCACCACCTGCTCGGTCTCCGGCCTCGGTATCAGCACCCGGCCGTCGACGAGGAGGTCGAGGCGCCGGAAGCCCCAGCTGCCCAGCACGTACTGGAGGGGCTCCCCGGCCAGGCGCCGGCCGACCATCGCCCGGCAGTGACCCGCTGCCCTCGCAGCAGCCGGCTCGTCCAGGGCGGCCACGAGGGCGGCGCCCTCCAGGCCCGAGGCCCGCTCCACCGTCCAGCGGGCCTCGGCCCTCCGGCCGAGGGCTCGCCCGGCCTCGGCCAGCAGCTCCCCCCACGTGGCCGGAGCCGGCGCGGCGGCGGCGCTCAGCTCTCCCCTCTCAGCTGCCGGGCCCGTTCGTCGGCCACGAGCGCGTCGCTCACCTCGTCCAGATCGCCGAGGAGGATGCGGTCCAGCCGGTGAAGCGTCAGGCCGACGCGGTGATCGGTCATCCGGTTCTCCTTGTAGTTGTAGGTCCGGACCTTCTCGGACCTGCCCCCGCCCCCGACCTGGCTCCGCCGCTGCTGGGACAGCTCGTCGGCCTGACGGTCTTGCTCGGCCCGCAGCAGCCGGGCCCTGAGCACCTGCATGGCCTTGGCCCGGTTCTGGATCTGGCTCTTCTCGTCCTGCATGGCCACCACGATGCCGGTGGGCAGATGCGTCACCCGGACGGCGGAGTCCGTCGTGTTCACCGACTGCCCGCCCGGGCCGGTCGAGCGGTAGACGTCGACCTTCAGATCGCCGGGCTCGATGTGGACGTCGATCTCCTCGGCCTCGGGGAGCACGGTGACCGTCGCCGACGACGTGTGGATCCGCCCCTGGGACTCTGTCACCGGGACGCGCTGGACCCGGTGCGGGCCACCCTCGTGCTTCAGGCGCCGCCACGCGTCCTCGCCCCGGACCACGAACGTGACCTCGTTGAAGCCGCCCCGCTCGGAGGGGTCCGACCCGAGCACCTCCAGCTTCCAGCCCCGCTGGTCGGCCCACCGGCTGTACATGTCGAACAGGTCCTTGGCGAACAGGTTCGCCTCCTCGCCACCCTCGGCGCCCCTGATCTCGACGATCACGCCCTTGCCGTCGTCGGGGTCGTGGGGGAGCAGCAGGACCTCCAGCTCCCTGTCGAGCCCGGCCACCGCCTCCTCCGCCCTCGCCACCTCGGCCCTGGCCAGCTCGCGCTCCTCCCCGCTCGACTCGGCCACCATCTCCCGGGCCGCCTCGACGTCGGCTGCCGCGGCCTGGCGCTCCCGGTAGGTGCGGACGACGCCCTCCAGCTCCTTGCGGCGCCGAGACAGGTCCCGCACCTGGCGCGGGTCGCCGAAGACCGCGGGAGCGGAGAGGCGCGCCAGAACCTCCTCGTACTCCCGCTCGACGTCGCGCAGGCGGTCGTCCATGCCCGAAAGGGTACTGCCGGCCCGCGGGCCCGATGTGGGCCTCCAGGCAGGTGCCTACCCGGTCTTGGCCTTCGTCGTGCGCCGGCCGTACCGGCGCTCGAAGCGCTCGACCCGCCCGCCGGTGTCCACCAGCTTCTGCTTGCCGGTGTAGAAGGGGTGGCACTCGTTGCACAGCTCGACGTGGAGCTCTGGCTTGGTCGAGCGGGTGGTGAAGGTGTTCCCGCACGAGCACCGCACGGTCGCCTCCACGTAGTCGGGGTGGATGTCGGTCTTCATGGCTCCTCCACGATAGGGGCCCAGGAGGGGGACGCCGCCGGCTACACGCCGGGCGCCGGCCCCTTGGCGATCTCGGCGAGGAACTCGTCGTTGCCCCTGGTCGTCTTGATCTTGTCCATGAGCAGCTCCAGCCCTGCTGCCGCGGTGCCGTCGCTGGCGAGGGCGTTGAGCACCCGGCGCAGCTTCCAGACCTGCTGGAGCTGGGAGCGGTCGAACAGCAGCTCCTCGTGGCGGGTCGAGCTGGCGTTGACGTCGATGGCCGGGTAGATCCGCCGCTCGGCCAGCCGGCGGTCCAGGCGCAGCTCCATGTTGCCGGTGCCCTTGAACTCCTCGAAGATCACCTCGTCCATGCGCGAGCCGGTCTCCACCAGGGCGGTGGCGAGGATCGTGAGGGAGCCTCCCTCCTCGATGTTGCGCGCCGAGCCGAAGAACCTCTTGGGCGGGTACAGCGCTCCGGAGTCCACGCCGCCCGACATGATCCGGCCGGTGGCCGGCTGGGCCAGGTTGTAGGCCCGTGCCAGGCGGGTGATCCCGTCGAGGATGATCACCACGTCCCCACCGTGCTCCACCAGCCGCTTGGCCCGCTCGATCGTGAGCTCGGCCACCGCCGTGTGCTCGTCGGACGGCCGGTCGAAGGTGGAGGCGACGACTTCGCCCTTGACCGACCGGCGCATGTCGGTGACCTCCTCCGGCCGCTCGGCCACGAGGAGGACCATCAGGTGGACCTCTGGGTTGTTGGCCTCGATCGAGTGGGCGATCTGCTTCAGGACCGTGGTCTTGCCGGCCTTGGAGGGCGACACGATCAGGCCCCGCTGGCCCTTGCCGATCGGCGAGAGCAGGTCGACGATGCGCGCCGTCATGTTGGCCGAGTCGCCCGGGACCTCCAGCTTGAGCCGCTGGTCCGGGAACAGGGGCGTGAGGTCCTCGAACCGGGGCCGTTGGCGGGCCTCGTCGGGGGACAACCCGCTGATGGTGTCGACGCGCACCAGGGCCGGGTACTTCTCGTTGCTGGCCGCCGGCCGGCTGGCCCCCTCGAGCTGGTCGCCCCGGCGCAGGGCGAAGCGCCGCACCTGGCTGACCGACACGTACACGTCCCGGGGGCTAGGGAGGTAGCCGGCCGTGCGCAGGAAGCCGAACCCCTCGTCCCGCAGGTCCAGCAGCCCCTTCACGCCGACCGGCTCGCCCTGGTACGGCGCCTCGGCGCTGCCGCCCTGGAGGTCGCGCTCCCCCCGCTCTGGAGCACGGTCCCGCTCCCTGCCCCGGCGCCGGCGACCCCGCCGGTTGCCGGCCTCGCCCACCGTCTCGGCGTGGCCGGCCCAGGCCGAGGCCGACTGGCGAGCCGGGGCCCCTGGCCCGCCGCCGCCTGACGGAGGGCGCCCGCCGTAGCCCCCGCCCTGGGCACCTTCGGAGCGGACGCCGTCGCCAGGGCCGTTGCCGGCCCGGGCAGGGCTGTCGCCGGAGCCGGAGGCGTCGGCCCGGGCAGGGCTGTCGCCGGAGCCGGGACCACGGACGTCGGCCCGGGCAGGGGCCTCCGAGCCGAGAGGGGCGGGGCCGGCCGCACGTGGGTCGCGGCGGGCCCAGGCGCCATTGGCAGTGGCTCGCTCCCCCGCCTCCGGCCCGCCGGCGCCCTCCCCGCCGCCCTCCTCCCCGCCGTCCATCGGACCCGCGTCCGTCTCTGGGGCGCTGCCGTTGCCGGCCCGGTCCGAGCCGATCAGCTCCCCCTGGACCGCCTCGGGGACGCCGGAGGCCGCTCCCCCGGTCGCCCGGGAGCGGGGGGAGCGGGCTCGACGGACCCGATCGCTCCCGGCGCCGGCCCCGTCGCCCTCGATGCCGGTCGCGCGCAGGATCTGGTCGATGATGTCGGCCTTCTTGGTCCGGGAGCCAGGCTTGAGGGCCATGGCCTCAGCTATGGCGTGGAGCTCGTCCCGCTCCTTGCGCTCCAGGACCGAGCGCTCGAGCTGCTGCTCTCCGCTCATGAGGCACCTCGCTTGTCGTACGGGGGATGAGGACTGTCTCTCTAGTGGTGTGGGTCGCCCTGACCCGAGGGAGGAACCGGTGGGCCCCGCCGGGACACCTCCGTCTCCCGCCGGCCTTCCTGGTCTGTCGATGGGCCCCTGGGAGCGACCGAGACCTGGGCCGCTCCCCGGTTCCGCCCGCCGCACCCGGCTGCCGGCGCACCACGAGCCTGCCTCACGATAGGAGCGAGACCGGCGCAGGGAAACCAGCACGCCAGAACAACACGGTGAACCCGAGCATTCCCCTCGCCGCTCCCGACTGCCCACCAGTGACGCAGTCGGCACGGTGACCGCTTGCAGGACAACGGGCGATGGCAGGCATCAGCATACCTGGTCCCGGCGGCGCAGGCAATCACCCGCCCAGCGCCGCCGGCTCCCGGCGGCGCGCCGGCGCCCAGGCTCGCCGCCCCGCAGGCGCCCCCGTCGCCGGCCTACAGGCCCAGCTCGCCCCGGACCGCGCCGAGGTCGGCGTCGACCACGGTGGGGACACTGATCTGGCTGATGGCGACGTCGGGGTCCTTCAGCCCGTGGCCGGTCAGCACGCACACGACCGTCGAGCCGGCGGCCGCCCCGACGGACAGCAGCCCCGCCACCGACGCGGCCGACGCCGGCTCGCAGAACACGGACTCCTCGCTCGCGAGGAACCGGTAGGCGGACAGGATCTCCTCGTCGGTGACGGCGTGGATGCCCCCGCCGGACTCGCCTGCCGCTGCGGTCGCCCCGTGCCAGGAGGCCGGACGGCCGATGCGGATGGCGGTGGCGACCGTCTCGGGGTCCTCGACCGGGTGCCCGGCCACGATCGGCGCCGCCCCGGCCGCCTGGAAGCCGAGCATCCGGGGCAGCCGGGTCGACGCCCCGGCCGCACGGTACTCGAGGTAGCCCTTCCAGTAGGCCGTGATGTTGCCGGCGTTGCCGACCGGGATGCAATGGAGGTCTGGGGCGTCGCCGAGGGCGTCCACCACCTCGAAGGCGCCGGTCTTCTGGCCCTCGATCCGGTACGGGTTGACCGAGTTCACCACCGTCACCGGGGCCTGCCGGCCGAGGTCCCGCACGACCGCGAGGGCGTCGTCGAAGCCGCCCCGGACCTGGAGCACCCTGGCCCCGTGCACCAGCGCCTGGGCCAGCTTGCCGATGGCGATGCGGCCCTCGGGAACGAGCACCGCGCACGTCAGGCCGGCCCTGGCCGCATACGCGGCCGCCGACGCCGACGTGTTGCCGGTCGAGGCGCAGACCACGGCCCCGGCCCCGTCCTCGGCCGCCTTGGAGACGGCGAGCGTCATGCCCCGGTCCTTGAACGACCCGGTGGGGTTGGCCCCCTCCACCTTCAGGAAGACCCGGGCCCCCACCCGGCTCGAGAGCCGCGGCGCGGCCAGCAGCGGCGTCCCGCCCTCTGCCAGGGTGACGACAGGGGTGGCCGCCGACACCGGCAGGTGGGCCCGGTACTCCTCGATCACCCCCCGCCAGGCGGTCACAGCCCTCCGGGGCCGGGCGAGCCGGGCGACCCAGGCGACCCAGGCGAGCCGGCGCCCGGTCCCGCCCCCACCAGGCGCAGCACCCCCCCGATCCGCTTCACGGCGTCGAGCCTGCGCAGGTCGCCCAGCGTGGCCTGGACGTCGGCCTCCCGGGCCGTGTGGGTGATGAAGACGAGGCGGGCCTCTTCGGAGAGGCCCAGCTGCTCCATGGACCGGATCGAGACGTCGTGGCCCCCGAAGATCCCAGCCACCGCAGCGAGAACGCCTGGCCGGTCGACCACGTCGATGCTCACGTAGTAGCGGGCGCACAGCTCGTCCATCGGCCGCACCCGGGCCCGGCCCTGGCTCACGACCCGCCCACCGCCGCCGGCACGCAGGTTGTGGGCGGCGTCGATGAGGTCGCCCAGGACGGCGGCCGCCGTGGGGCGCCCGCCCGCCCCCCGCCCGTACAGCATGAGCTCGCCGATCGCCTCGCCCTCTATGAACACGGCGTTGAACGAGCCCCGCACCGAGGCCAGCGGGTGGTCCCGCGGGACGAGGGCCGGGTGGACCCTCACGGCTATTGGAGAAATGGCATCCGGCGCTCCCTCCCCGCCGCGCCCACCCCCGCCGGCCTCGCCCACCCGCTCGGCGATCGCGAGCAGCTTCACCTCGTAGCCGAGGTGGCGGGCGAAGGCGATGTCGGCCACGTCGAGGCCGGATATGCCCTCCCGGTGGACGTCGCCTACCGCCACGTTGCCACCGAACGCAAGGCTGGCGAGGATGGCGGCCTTGGCCCCGGCGTCGTGGCCGTCGACGTCGGCGGTCGGGTCCCGCTCGGCGTAGCCGAGGGCCTGGGCCTCCGAGAGGGCCTCGGCGTAGCTGGTCCCCTCCTCGCTCATGCGGGTGAGGATGTAGTTGGTGGTGCCGTTCACGATCCCCATGATCCGGTGGATGCGCTCCCCGGCGAGGGACTCCCGCAGGGGGCGGATGAGCGGGATCGCCCCACCGACGGCCGCCTCGTAGAGCAGGTCCAGCCCGGCTCCGGCCGCAACCTCGGCCAGCTCGCCGCCCCGCTCGGCCAGCAGCTCCTTGTTGGCGGTGACGACCGGCTTGCCGGCCTCCAGCGACTTCCTGACGAGGCTCCCGGCCGGCTCCAGGCCCCCGATCAGCTCCACGACGACGTCCACGGCCGGGTCGGTCGCCACGGCGAGGGCGTCGGCGGTGAGGACGTGAGTGGGCACATGGGGGGGGCGGGGGCGACTGCTGTTTCGCACAGCAACCCGCACGAGCTCGAGGCGGACGCCGGCGCGGGACTCGATGGCCGCCGACTCGGCGTCCATCAGCTCGACGAGGGCCGAGCCCACCGTCCCGCACCCGAGCAGACCCACCCGCACCGGCTCGCCGCGCACGGCCGGGAGGCTACCCATCGAGGCGGACCAGGTCGGCGCACGTCTCCCTGCGCACGACGGCCCGGGCACGGCCGCCCGCCACGAACACGACAGGGGGCCGGGGGACCTTGTTGTAGTTGGAAGCCATGGCGTGCCCGTACGCGCCCGTGACAGGCGTGGCCAGGACGTCCCCCACGGCGAGGTCGGCCGGCACGGCAGCGTCGGCGACGACCACGTCGCCCGACTCGCAGTGCTTGCCGACGACGGTGACCAGGCGGGGGCGGGGGGCGGCCGCGGACCTCGGCAGGAAGGCCTCGTAGCCGCTCCCGTAGAGGACGGGGCGGGGGTTGTCGCTCATGCCGCCGTCCACCGCGACGTATGTGCGGATCCCCGGCAGCTCCTTCACCGTGCCCACCCGGTACAGCGTGACGGCGGCCGTGGCGACGATGGCCCGCCCCGGCTCGGCCGTCATGCGGGTGGAGGCCGGGATGCCGGCCCGGGCGGCGGCCCGGCGCACCGCCCGGGCCCACTCGGCGATGGTGGGCGCGGCCTCGCCCGTCACGTACGGCACGCCCAGGCCGCCGCCGACGCACAGCTCCGGCAGGCCCAGTGGCGCGAAGAACCCGGCGAGGGCCGCCACCACCTTCTCGAACGACTCGACCGCGAACACCTGGCTGCCGATGTGGGCATGGACGCCCACCACCTCCAACCCGGGCAGGGCCTGGAGGCGGCGGAGGGCCTCGGCTGCTGCCCCCGACGCGAGGCCGAAGCCGAACTTCGTGTCGTCCTGGCCGGTCCGCACGTACTCGTGGGTGTGGGCCTCCACCCCGGGCGTGACGCGCACCAGCGCCCGGGAGTAGGGACCGCCCGAGCCGCTCCCGAGGAGCGACGCCAGGCGGTCGATCTCGTCGAAGGAGTCGACGACGATGCGGCCCACCCCCGACGAGAGGGCGGCGCTCAGCTCGGCCGAGGACTTGTTGTTGCCGTGCAGGACGAGGCGCCCGCCGGGCACGCCCGCGGCGAGGGCGACGTGGAGCTCCCCGCCGGTGGACACGTCCAGGACCATCCCCTCCTCGTGGGCCAGGGCCGCCATGGCCTTGCAGAGGAAGGCCTTGGTGGCGTAGGCCACGCCGTCGCCCCAGGCCGCCACCGCCTCCCGGCAACGGGCCCGGAGGTGGGCCTCGTCGTACACGAACACCGGCGTGCCCACCTCGTCCGCCAGGTCGAGGAGGTCGACGCCGCCCACCGACAGGCGGCCGCCTGGCCCGACCAGGGCGGTGTCGGGGAGGAGGTGGCGGGGCAGGGGCCCGAGGGCCTGGCCGGTCGTCCCGCCGGGGCGCCGGCCGGTCACATCGACTCGGGGGCGTCGATGCCGAGCACACCGAGGCCGACGGCCAGCCCGACCCGCGCCCCCTCCACCAGCCACAGCCGGGCCTGGGTGAGCTCCGGGCCGACCCCCTCCCCCATCACGTAGCAGTCGTGGTAGAAGCTGTGGAAGCGGCCGGCCAGGTCCCGGACCCAGGTGGTGACCTTGTGGGGGGCCCGCTCGGCGCAGGCGACGGCCACCACGCCGGGGAGCTCGGTCAGGCCCCGGACCACGTCCAGCTCCCGCTCGTGGGTGAGCAGGGACAGGTCGACCTCGGCGAGGGGCCGGCGCTCGACCCCCCGCTCGGCCGCCACGCGCTCGATCGACGCGATGCGGGCGTGGGCGTACTGCACGTAGTAGACGGGGTTCTCCGGGCTCTGCTGGCGCACCAGGTCGAGGTCGAGGGTCACCGACCGGTCGATGGAGCTGACCAGGCTGAGGAGGCGGGCGGCGCCCGGGCCGAGGTCGGCCACCAGGTCGTCGAGGGTGACGAAGTTGCCGGCCCGCTTGGACATCACCCCCCCGCCCTTCAAGGAGAGCATCTGGCCCAGCTCGACCTCCAGCCGCCCGCGGGCCACGCCCAGCGCCTCCATGGCGGCCTCTAGGCTGGGCACCTGGCCCGAGTGGTTGGCGCCCCAGACGTCGATGACCCTGTCGAAGCCCCGGACGAGGAACTTGTCGCGGTGGTAGGCGATGTCGCCGGCCAGGTACGTGTACCCGCCGCCCTCCCCGGCAGACCGCCGGAGCACCCGGTCCCGGGAGTCGCCGAGCGCGGTGGTCCGCAGCCACGTGGCCCCTCCGTCCTCGAAGACGAGGCCGCGCTCGGCCAGCGCGGCGATGGTCTCCTCGACGGAGCCGCTCTCCTCGATCGAGGCCTGGCTGTACCACTCGTCGAAGGAGATGCCCACCGTCGCGAGGGTCTGGCGGATGCCTCCGAGGATGCGGTCGGCGGCCCACCGCCCGGCGGCCGCCACGTCGCCGGGGCTCGGACCCGCTCCTGGCCCGGCGCTGTCCGGCCCGTCGTACGAGCCGGCCAGCCCGGCCACGTAATCCCCCTGGTAGCCGCCCTCGGGCACCGGCTCGCCCCGGCGCCGGTGCAGCACGCTCAGCCCCAGGGCCCGGACCTGGCCGCCGGTGTCGTTGACGTAGTACTCGCGGGAGACCCGGTAGCCGCAGCGCTCCATGAGCCGGGCCAGGGCGTCCCCGTAGAAGGCGAACCAGCCGTTGCCCACGTGCAGGGGCCCGGTCGGGTTGGCGGAGACGAACTCGATCTGGACCCGCTCGCCCCGCCCCAGGTCGGGGCTGGCCCAACCGCCGGCTCCCCCGGCCACGACCTGGGCCAGCGCCTCGTGGAGCCACGAGGGGTGCAGGGAGAAGTTGAGGAAGCCGGGACCGGCGACCTCGACCCCGGCCAGGTGGGCCGGCGGTTCGCCCCTGACCTGCTCGGCCAGAGCGGAGGCGAGCTCCCGCGGGGGCCGCCCGACCGCCTTCGCCATCACCATCGCCAGGTTGGAGGACCAGTCCCCGTGCTCGGGCCGGGCAGGGCGCTCCAGGTGCACTACGGCCGGGGCCCCCTCGGCCAGGCCGAGGCGCTCGAGCGCCGACCGCAGGGCGAAGACCAGACCCGCGACAGCGGGGCTCGGCTCCGGCGCCGGGCGGCGGGGCGGCGGGGCGGCGGGGCGGGGCGGGGGCGGCTCGGTCACCGGGCCCCCGCGCCGGCGATCAGGGCGGTGACCCGCTCCAGCAGCTCCAGTGGGTCGAAGGGCTTGGTCACGTAGCCGTCGGCCCCGGTCGACGCGGCAGCCCGGATGTCGGCCTCCTGGGCCTTGGCGGAGAGCAGGAGGACGGGGATGGCCGAGGTCGCCGGGTCGCCCTTCAGCTGGGCCACCACCTCCAGGCCGTCCATGCCCGGCATCATCACGTCGAGGATGACGATGTCGGGGTGGCCGGCCCGGGCCTGCTCCAGCCCGGCCGCCCCGTCTGCGGCCAGCACCACCCGGTAGCCCTCCATCTCGAAGTTGACCTGCAGGAGGCGCTGGATCACCGGGTCGTCGTCGACCACGAGCACGGTCCCCTCTGGCACACGGGGAACTCTAAGGGGCCTGCGCAGCGGGGGCGCAGGAGAGGGGGAACCCGCCGCGGTAGACTCACCTCCTCGCCCTCGGGCAGAAACGCCCTCGTAGCTCAGGGGATAGAGCATCGGCCTCCGGAGCCGGGTGCGCAGGTTCGAATCCTGCCGAGGGCACCAGAGCGAGACGAGGGGCCACCGGGGCCGTGGAGGAGGTGGGAGCCGGTGGCTTCCCTGAGGAGCTGGTCGAAGTTGGGTGCGCTCGCCCGCCGCCACCGGCTCTTCGCGGCTCTGCTCGTCGCCGCCGCCGCCCTGCGGGCCGTCGTCTTCGTCGCCTACCGGCCGGCGCTCATCTTCCCCGACAGCGGCCGCTACCTGGAGTACG
>JBOGGR010000374.1:0-1583 GCA_050744025.1 Acidimicrobiales bacterium | reverse complement strand
AAGTTCTTGTCCTCCACGTCCAGCACGGCGTGGACGGTCACCGCCGGGACCTGGGACAGCTTGACCGGCTTGCGGAAGTCCGAGTCCTGGAGGACCGACAGCAGCTGGCCGTTGGCGGCGTAGACGTAGGACGGGACCTTGAGGCTGTCGAGCTGGACGGGGGGGGCGTGGCCGTCGAGGCTGACCATGCCGGCGAAGGACGTGGCGGCCGGGGTGAGGCCGAGCGCCAGGAGGGCCAGGCCGGCCCCTCCGACCGCCACGCGCAGGACGACGCGGAGCGGGATGCCCACTAGGTGAGCCAGGACGCGCACGACAGCGGTCGAGCGTAGTGGGGGAAGCCCGGCCCGGCCGTCCATCAGCCGCCGAGGAGGGGGGCCAGGGCGATCAGGAC
This sequence comes from Acidimicrobiales bacterium, assembly GCA_050744025.1. Classification (GTDB taxonomy): domain Bacteria; phylum Actinomycetota; class Acidimicrobiia; order Acidimicrobiales; family JAJPHD01; genus JBOGGR01. The sequence goes on along the minus strand of JBOGGR010000374.1, from coordinate 1,192 downwards.
CCCCGTGGCCACCACCAGGGCGGGGATGCCAACCCTCGCCCCCACCCGGGTGTAGTCCCAGGCGCTCACCTCCACCCCGAGGCGGCCGAGAGCGTCCAGCCACAGCAGGCTGGCCAGGGCGCCGGTGGCCAGCACGACCGGGCCCATGTTCACCCCGATGAGCAGCGCCCACAGCTGGCCGGTCGGATGGGCCGGCAGGGCCTGGACGCCCACCAGCAGGGCCGGCAGGTTGTTGGCCACGTTCGCGGCCAGCGCCGCCAGGCCCGTGGTCCTGGCCAGGGCCAGTGGCCCGGCGCCGGTCAGGTACTGGGCCACCGGGAGGTGGGTGGTGACGGCGTCGGCCAGCACGGCCAGGGCGGCGGCCACGAGGGCCGTTCCCCACGGGATGGCGTCGAGAGGGGCCCGCCGCGCCAGCCCGGCCAGGACCACGTCGGCTCCCACCGCCACCATCCAGGGCTCCACCCCGTAGCCCGGGCCGGCCACGAAGCCGGCCAGGACGAGCACCACCACCGCGCCCCCGACGGCCAGGGGCCACCGCTCCGGCGCCTCGGGCTCGGGCCGGGCCGGCCGGCCCGGCCGGAGGGCGAGCCGGTAGCACCCGTAGCCGACGACGGTGGCCGCGAGCGAAGGCGGCCCCAGGTGGGCCAGGAAGGCGACCGGGCTGGCGCCGGTGCGCCCGACGGCGATCAGGTTGGTGAGGTTGGACACCGGCAGGGCCGAGGACGCCAGCATGGCCAGGAGGACCGGCTGGAAGGCCAGCGACAGCGGCGACAGGCCGGTGCGCCGGGCCACCCTCACGTAGAGGGGGGTGAGCAGGACGACCGACGCGTCCAGGTTGAGCACGGTCGTGGTGAGGGCGGCCAGGACCCACAGGGAGGGGACGGTCCCCCGGCCCCGGGCCAGCAGGCGGGACAGGCTCTCGAAGAACCCGAGCCGGTCCAGGAGCACGGCCAGGGGGACTGCCGCGAGGAGGAAGCCGAGGGCGGGAGCGAGGGGCTGGAGGGCCGTGGCCGCCTGGGGGAGGCCGATGGTGCCGACCCCCAGGGCCACGGCCGTCGCCCCGACGGGCACGACCCACGCCGGCAGGCCGCGGGGCCGGCTGAGGGCGCCGGCCACGCCGGCGCCGAGCAGGACGATCGCCACGATGGCCATGTGGGGGAGCAACCTAGGGGGTGGGGAGACGGCCCCGCAG
>JBOGGR010000373.1:0-26318 GCA_050744025.1 Acidimicrobiales bacterium | reverse complement strand
GGGCCGGGGCGTCGCGGACCCCGAAGACGTCACGCAGCGCGAAGAGGGCCGCGAGCTCGCCGCAGCGGCCGTGCACCCCCGGCCCCGGCGGGGTCGACGACGAGCAGAGGTACACGCCCGGCAAGGGGGTGCGGTAGGGGTTCCAGCGCAGAGCTGGACGTGCGAAGGTCTGCGACAGCGTCTGCGCCCCGGACGCGATGTCCCCCCCGACGTAGTTCGGGTCCCGGTCCTCCTCGTCTGCCGCTGTGATGACGTGGCGGGCCAGGACGAGGTCACGGAACCCCGGGGCGAACCGCTCGACCTGCCCCACGACCCGCTCGCCCATATCCACCGTGGAAGCCGCCGGCACGTGGCAGTAGCTCCACAGCGTGTGGCGTCCCTCCGGGGCGCGTGACGGGTCGACCACGCCGGGCTGGACGACGAGCACGTACGGCGACTCCGGGTGGCGACCGGAGGCGACGTCGGCCTCGCCACGGGAGATCTCCTCGAACGTCCCGCCCAGATGGACGGTGCCGGCCCGCCGGCACGCCTCGGCAGCCCAGGGCACCGGTCCCGACAGAGCGAAGTCGACCTTGCAGACGCCGGCGCCGTAGCGGAAGCGCGACAGCGACCGCCTGTAGCGGGCGGGCAGCCGGGGGCCGGCCAGCCCGACGAGCGCTCGCGGGGTGACGTCGAGGAGGACTGCGTGCGCCGGCGGCAGGTCGTCGAGCGAGCGTACCCAGGTCCCGACCGATACCTCGCCACCCTTGGCCGCGATGGCCGACACCATGGCCTCCACGATACGGCCAGAGCCGCCCTCCACCACGGGCCAGCCGGCCGAGTGGGCGAGCGTGCCGAGGAGCAGGCCCACGCCGGCGCTCGGCGGCCGGTCCAGCGGCAGCATCGCGTGCGCGGCCACCCCGGCGAACAGGGCCCGCGCCTCGTCGGAGCGGAATCGCCGGACCAGAGCGGAAGCCGGCAGCGCCGCCCGCAGCCCGAAGCCGAGCAGCCTCCAGGGCCGGGCCGGCACCCTCCGCAGCGGCGAGAGGACGGCGCCGAGGAGGTCGCCGGCGTGTTCGACGAGCCCGGCATAGGTCCTCCAGTAGGCCGGGGCGTCGGTGCCGAGCGAAGCGGCCGTGCCGGCCACCGAGCGGACCACCGCCCCCGCGCGCCCGGCATCGAGCGGGTGGGCGTACTGGACCTCCGGCGTGAGCAGTCGCACGCCGCGGGCCGGCAGGTCGAGGCGGGCGAAGAACGGCGACGCGACCGCGAGGGGATGCGCCGCCGAGCAGACGTCGTGGCGGAACCCCGGCAGCGTGAGCGCCTCGGTCCGGCATCCCCCCCCCGGGGTCGGGGCCCCCTCGGTGACGAGCACCGAGAGGCCGGCGGCGCTCAGCACGACCGCTGCGGCCAGGCCGTTCGGCCCGGAGCCGACCACGACCGCGTCGTACTCCCCTGTCATGCCCTGGGCCCTGCGCTCGGGCGACCACGCTCGGGCGACGCCTCCCGCGAGGAGAGGCTCATCCGGCCGGCGGGCACGGGTTGGTGGCAGGTCGCCGGCGGGGGTGGCCCACCCGGGCGCCGGCCATCGCCCGGTGGTACAGCTCGAGGTGCTCGGCTGCCACCACGTCGGGACGGTGGTAGGCGAGAGCGGCCCCGGCGGGCGCCGGGAGGGGGAGGCGGCCCAGGGCGACCACCAGGGCCTTCTCGTCGCCGGCGGGGACCAGGAGGCCGTCGGTCCCGTCGTCCACCGCCTCGGGCAGGCCGCCCACCCGGCTCCCCACCACCGGCCGGCCATGGGCCAGGGCCTCCAGGGCCACCAGCCCCAGGCCCTCGCGGCGGCTGGGCACGACCAGGGCGTGGGCGGCCCGGAGGTGCGGCCCCAGCTCGGCTGGAGGGACCGCCCCGGCCCAGGTGACCCGGTCCCCCAGCCAGGCGCCCAGGGCCCGGAGGCGGCCCTCCTCGGGCCCACCCCCCACCACCTCCAGGCGGACGTCCTGCCCGGCGGCCACCAGGCGCCGGACGGCTCCGAGCAGGACGTCCAGGCCCTTCTCCGGCACCAGCCGCCCGACGGCGACGAGGCGAAGGGGCGGCCAGGGCGGGAGCGGGGTGGCCCCGATCCCGTGGGCTGCGGCGCTCACCGGCATGCGGGCCACGCCCACCCGACCGGGGGGAAGCCCGAGAACCAGCGCCGCCTCGCCTGCCAGGGCCTCCGAGGCGGCCACCAGGGCTGTGGCCCGGACCGCGACCGCCCGGGCCGGGAGCCTCCACCCCGGGCGGGCGGCCAGGTGGACGTCGGTGCCGTGGAGGGTCACGACGAGCGGGGTGCCGGTGGCGACCCGGGCGCCGGCGCCGGCCAGCCCGGCCGGGAGCCACCAGTGGGCATGGAGGACGTCGGGACGGAGGCGCCGGGCCTCCGCTGTGGCCGCGGCCAGGAAGGCGGCCAGGAGGGCGGGGACCAGAGGGGCTCGGGCCGGCTTGCTGGCCGCGCCGAGCAGCCCCCCGCGGTAGGCCAGCCCCTCCCAGGCCGGCGGGGCGTAGCGGTAGCGGGCGATCCCGATCCCGTCCCAGTCCTCCCGCCGGGGCAGGCCGGCGTCGTGGGGGGCGAGGACGTGGACGTCCATGCCCGCGCCGGCCTCTACCCGGGCCAGGTCGAGAAGGAACGGGGCCACGGTGTCCGCCTCGTGCCGCGGGAACGACGAGGTCAGGTGCAGCACCCGCAGGCGGCTCACGGTGACCAGCGTCCCAACGGGCCCGCAGGCGCACGAAGGAGCCCGATGCCGTGGTCCCGCAGCCGGCTCACGGTGACCAGCCTGCCACGGGCCCAAGTGCTCAGGCGCCGCCGGCGGCACGCCTATCTCCCCAAGACGGGATCGGCTTCCCCGAAGATGGACTCGGCCCGGACGACCAGCGTGCCCGGTCCGGGATCGTGGACCTCCTCACGGGCGCAGACGGCCAGGCGAAGGGAGGGGTCGACCGAGGGGAGGGCGGCCGCCTTTGCCAGGAGGCCGGCCTCGACCCGTCTGGCGTCCAGCCGGCGGGCCCATCGGGCCTCCCCGACCAGCACCGCCGACCTGCTCCGCCCGGCCAGCACGACCGCGTCGAGCTCGTCCTGGCCTCCCTCCCGCCACCATGCCCCGACCGCTACCACTCGATCTCCGAGCGCCCCGGTGCCGGCGAGGCGGCGGAGGTGGAGGCGGAACGCCTCCTCCCACGTCGCTCCCATGAGGTCGTCGATGCCTTCCACCAGCGCGGGGAGGATCGTCGGTCCGAGGCCCCGCTCGATCTCCGAGCGGTAGCGGTCCACGAGCCCTAGCCAGAACCGCAGGAAGTTGTCGGTGACGCGGTACACCCGCCGGCGGGCGCGGCGGGGGTCGTCCGTGACCGGCACCAGCCGCTCGAGCAGGCGGAGCCCCACCAGCCGCCCGAGGGTCCGGCTCGGGTCCGCCCTGACGGCGTCGGCGATCTCGTTGTGCTTGGTGTGACCGGTGGCGACGGCCCGCAGCACGGGGCCGCTCAGCGGGCCGCCGGCTTCGGTGGCGAGCAGGAGCTCTCCCTCCACGAGCAGGCGCCCGCCTGGCGTACAGACCAGGCGGCTCAGGTTGGCGGACAGGTCCGAGTCGCCGTCCCACCAGGAGAGGTAGAGGGGGACGCCGCCGAGCAGCCCCCAGACCACGGCCCGCTCCGCCGGTGCCAGCCCGGGCAGCATGAGGGCAGCCTCGTGGGGAGCGAACGGGTGGACCTGGAGGCTCAGGCCGAACCGGCCGAAGAGCGGCGCTCGCTCCTCCTCCAGGGCCTGCATGGTGCGCATCGCGGAGCCGCACAGGACCAGCCGGAGGTGGGTCCGGGGCTCCATCCGGTCCCAGAAGGCCCTGAGGACGCTGGGCAGCTCGGGGGCGTGGGTCAGCAGATCGGGGAGCTCGTCGAGGACGAGGAGCAGAGGCTCGCGCAGGGCCTGCCCGGCCAGGAAGTCGAGGGCGTCGTCCCAGTCGGCGAAGGGCCGGCCTGCGAGGTCGCGTGAGGCGGAGGGCGCGGCTGCGGCCACCTCGCGGGACAGCACGGCCAGCTCGTCCTCCCGGGCCCGGGCGGCGGCCACGTGGACCACGCTTCTTCGCCCCCTCGCGAAAGCGTCGAGGATCCAGGTCTTGCCCACGCGCCGCCGCCCCCAGACCAGGGCCATAGGAGCATGCCGGGAAGCCCACCACCGCTCGAGGGCGGCCAGCTCGCTCACGCGGTCGACGAAGCCGGCGGGAGGATGCGACGGGCGCCCCATACGCCACTGTAACCGACAGCCCACGTCACCGACAGCCCACGTCACCGACGGCTACCGTCACCGACGACTACCGTCACCGACGGCTACCGTCACTGACGGCCGCCGTCACCGACCGCCGTCACCGACCGCATCGCCTCCGAGCACGGGACAGCCGTCTCGGCGCCGCCGGGCTGCTCCCGCCCGATCGGCGAAGCCGGCGGCTGGAGCAGCCCGGAGCGGCTCGCCGAGACGTCTGCGGGCCGAGGCGTCCCCGGCGGGGACCGGCGCCGGCGCTACCTCGCCACGAAGTACTTGGCCTTCGGGTGGTGGCAGACGATGGCGGACGTGGTCTGCTCGGGGTGGAGCTGGAACCCCTCGCTCACGGTCACGCCTATGCGGGCCACGTCCAGCAGCTCTGCGACCTTGGCGTTGTCCTCGAGGTCCGGGCAGGCCGGGTAGCCCCAGGAGTAGCGCCCGCCCCGGTACTGCTGGCGGAACAGGCCGCCCAGGCTCGGGCCGTCCTCGGCCGCGAAGCCCCACTCCTCCCGGATGCGGTGGTGCCAGTGCTCGGCCAGGGCCTCGGCCATCTCCACGCCCAGGCCGTGCAGGAGCAGGTACGCCTGGTACTGGTCGGAAGCGAACAGCCGGGCCGTGGCCTCGGACACGGCTGGCCCCATGGTCACCACGTGGAAGGCGGCCCAGTCCGCCTCCCCGGAGGCGGCGGACCGGAAGAAGTCGGCGATGCAGAGCCAGGGCTCCTTCGACTGGCGGGGGAACGAGAACCGCATCCACTCCACCCGCCGGGCGTCGTCCTTCCAGACGACGAGGTCGTCGCCGTCGGCGTTGGCCGGGAAGTAGCCCCACGCCACCTGGGGCACGAGCACGCCGGCGGCCTTGGCCCCGTCGAGCTGCTCGCGCAGGACTGCCCGGACCCTGGCCTTGAAGTCGGGGTCGGCCTCGCCCGGCTCGGGCCGGTAGCCCCACTGGTTGCGGAAGAGGGCGGTCTCGTTCAGGTAGGCGGCGACGTCGTCGATCGCCATGCCCCTCGCCACCTGGGACCCGACGAACGGCGGGTCGAACACCGGATTGTCGGCCTCCACCTCGGGGGAGCGGTCGGGCGCGGCCGGCCCTTCGCCCGCCGCCGAAGCCGCCCGGCGGGCCGCCGCCTGCTCGCTCGCCCTGGGCGGGAGGGTGCGCCCCCCGATGGCCCGCCCGAAGTCCGGCTCGTCCTCGCCGCTCCGCCGGAGCTCCATGAGGCGGTCCATGGTCCGCAGGCCCTCGAATGCGTCCTTGCCGTAGAACAGCCTCCCCTCGTACACCTGGCGCAGGTCGCGTTCGACATAGGTGCGGGTGAGGGCAGCCCCCCCGAGGAGCACCGGCAGCGATTTCGCCAATCCCCTGGCGTTCAGCTCCTCCAGGTTCTCCCGCATGACGAGCGTGGACTTGACGAGGAGGCCGCTCATGCCGACGGCGTCGGCCTTCACCTCGCCGGCCTTGGCGATCATCTCCGACACGGCCACCTTGATGCCGAGGTTGTGCACCTCGTAGCCGTTGTTGGTGAGGATGATGTCGACCAGGTTCTTGCCGATGTCGTGGACGTCCCCCTTGACGGTGGCGAGGACGATGCGGCCCTTGCCGGCGGCGCCGGCCCGCTCCATGTGGGGCTCCAGGTGGGCAACGGCCGCCTTCATCGTCTCGGCCGACTGGAGGACGAACGGGAGCTGCATCTCTCCCGAGGCGAACAGCTCGCCCACCGTCCGCATCCCGGCCAGCAGGTCGGCGTTCACGATCTCGAGGGCGGGGGTGCCCTCGGCGAGGGCCTGGTCCAGGTCGTCCTCCAGGCCGTTGCGGTCGCCGTCCACGATGCGGGCCTCGAGGCGGCGGGCGACCGGCCACCCGCTGCGGTCCTCCGCGGCCGAGGCGGAGCCCCCACCGGCCCCGGCCCCCTCGAACAGGCCCAGCAGCTCGGCCAGCGGGTCGTAGCCGGGCCGGCGCCGGTCGTGGACGAGGTCGAGGCACACCTCCCTGGTCCGCTCGTCGATGCGGTTGAGGGGCAGGATGCCGCCGGCGTGCACGATCGCGGCGTCGAGGCCGGCCGCGACGCACTCGTGCAGGAAGACCGAGTTGAGGACCCGGCGGGCGGGCGGCGCCAGCCCGAACGACACGTTGGACAGCCCGATCACCGTGGACACCCCTGGCAGCTCGGCCTTGATCCTCCCGATCGCCTCGATGGTCTCCACCCCGTCCCGCCGGCCCTCCTCCATGCCGGTCGAGAGGGGGAGCGCCAGCGGGTCGACGAGCAGGTCGGACGGCTCGAGGCCGTAGCGCTCCACGGCGAGGTGGGCGATCGCCTTGGCCGCCCGCACCTTCCACTCGGCGGTGCGGGCCTGGCCCTCGGTGTCGATGCAGGTGCAGACCACGGCCGCCCCGTACTCCCGGGCCAGTGTGAGGAAGCGGTCGAGCCGGGTGCCGGGGCCGTCGCCGTCCTCGAGGTTGACCGAGTTGATCACGGCCCGGCCGCCGATCCATCGCAGCCCGGTCTCGACCACGTCCGCCTCGGTCGAGTCGAGGACGAGAGGGAGGCTGGACTGGGTGGCGAAGCGGCTGGCCACCTGCTCCATGTCGGCTACCCCGTCGGCCCCGGTGTAGTCGACGCAGACGTCGAGGAGGTGGGCGCCTTCCTTCACCTGGTCCTTGGCGACGGCGGCGCAGGAGTCCCAGTCGCCGGCCAGCATGGCCTCGCGGAACCGCCTGGAGCCGTTGGCGTTGGTCCGCTCCCCGATCGACAGGTACGAGGTGTCCTGGCGGAACGGCACCTGGGTGTAGAGCGACGCAGCCCCCGGCTCGTGCACCGGCTCGCCGCGGGCAGGCGTGAGGCCGGCGCAGCGCCGCACCACCTCGGCCAGGTGGGCCGGCGTCGTCCCGCAGCACCCGCCCACCACCGACACGCCGAGCTCGGTGACGAAGCGGTGGTGGTAGTCGCCGAGCTGCTCGGGGGTGAGGTCGTAGTGCATGCGGCCGTCGACGACGGTCGGCAGCCCGGCGTTGGGCAGGCAGGAGATCGGCATGCGGGCGTGCGCCGACAGGTGGCGCAGGTGCTCGCCCATCTCGGCCGGCCCGGTGGCGCAGTTGAGCCCGATCACGTCGGGGCGCATGGCGTCGAGGGCGCACAGGGCAGCCCCGATCTCGGTGCCGGGCAGCATCCGCCCCGTCAGCTCCAGGGTGACCTGGACCTGCAGGGCGACCTCGCGCCCGACCGCCGCCATGGCCCGCCGGCAGGCCACGATGGCGGCCTTCGCCTGGAGCAGGTCGAAGACGGTCTCGACGAGCAGCAGGTCGACGCCGCCCTCGAGCAGCCCACGGGCCTGGACCTCGTAGGCGTCCCTCAGCGCGGCGAAGGAGATGTGTCCGAGGGTCGGGAACCGGGTGCCCGGCCCCATGCTGCCGGCCACCCAGCGGGGCCGGCCGGCGCTCGAGTAGCCGTCCGCCGCCTCGCGGGCGATGCGGGCTGCGGTCAGGTTGAGCTCGTGGGCCCGGCCGGCCAGGCCGTACTCGGCCAGCACCACCGGGAACGCCCCGAACGTGTCGGTCTCCACGGCGTCCACCCCCACCTCCAGGAAGGACGTGTGGAGGGCGGTCACCACGTCGGGGCGGGTGTCCACGAGGACCTCGTTGCAGCCCTCCAGGGCCGACCCGCCGAAGTCGTCGGGCCCGAGGTCGGCGAGCTGGAGGTTGGTGCCGGTACCGCCGTCGAGGATCACCACCCGCTCCCGGGCGGCGTCGAGGTACGACCTGCTCCGGGCCTCCATGGCGCCAGGCTACGCGGTGCCGGCCGCCGGCCCCACCGATATCCGCCGCCGGAGGGATTTGGAAGAATGGAGCTCGTGCGCCCTACGCCGGTGGGCCACTCCCGCCGAGCTGACCCCGGCTCGCCGATCGCTCAGTGGGGCAATCGGGCGATGAGGCCGACGGTGTGGTCGAGCTCATCGTCGGTGTTGTAGTAGTGCGGGGAGAGTCGGACGAGTGGGTGGACGCCGCGGTCCTCGGTATCGAACTGGGTGTGCTCGGCGATGGTGGTGGTGACGTTGACCTTCGCTTCGGCGAGGGTGGCCGCGACATCGCCCGCTGAGACGCCGTGGACGCTGGCGGTGACGATGGCGCAGCGCACCCGCCCCAGATCGTGGGTGGTAACAGCGGGTAGGTCGTCGAGCTGGGCGCGCAGGCGGGCGCCGAGGGCCTCGGTGCGTGTGCCGATGGGATCCAGGCCGAGGTCGAGGGCCTGGCGCACGGCGGCGCCGAGGCCGAGGACGTTGACGTAGCTGTTTTCCCAGGACTCGAACCGGCGTGCGCCGTCGACCCAGGTGAAGCCGCGGCCGCCGTCCCAGGTGGCGGAGCGGATCTCTGCGACGTAGGGGTCGAGCCGCTGCAGGGCGCTGGGCCGCACCCACAGGAAGCCGGTGCCGCGGGGGCCGCGCAGGAACTTGCGGCCGGTGCCGGTTAGCAGGTCGCAGCCGATCTGGTCGACGTCGACGGGGAACTGCCCGACCGACTGGGTGGCGTCTACCAGGAACAGCACGTCTGCCTCGCGCGCGACCCGGCCGACCTGCGCCACAGGGTTGACCAGGCCGCCGCTGGTCGGCACGTGGCTGACCCCGATCAGCTTGGTGCGGTCGTCGACCAGATCGGCCAGGGCCGTGACGTCGAGCTGGCCGTGCTCGTCGTTGGGCACGACGACCACCTCCGCGCCGGTGCGCTGCGCGACCTGCAGGTAGGCCAGCACGTTGCTCCCGTACTCGGCGCGGCCGGTGAGGATCCGATCGCCAGAGCGGAAGGCGATGGAGTAGAACGCCGCATTCCAGGCGTGCGTGGCGTTGTCGAACAGCGCCACCTCCTCGCTTCGGCCGCCGAGCAGCTCCGCGATCCCGGCATAGGTCGCGTCTATCGCCTGCTGCGCCGCGGCGGCGGCCTCGTACCCGCCGATCTCGGTCTCCAGCGTCAGATGGTTGGTCATCGCGTCCAGCGTCGGCTGCGACAGCAGCGCCGCTCCGGCGTTGTTCAGGTGCACCCGAAAGGCGCATCCAGGGGTGAGGGCACGCAGGGCGTCAACATCCATCCGACACCGTGACGCATCACCGCTGCCGCCGCCAGCCACACCCGTGCTGTCGAGCAAGATCGACAGCCTGGCCGGGCGCGCCCGGGGCGGCGCCGGTAGATTCGGCCGGAGGCGGCCCCAGGAGGGCCGGCCCGGGGCGGAGCATGCTCCGGGAGTCGTGCGTCCGGGAGGACCGTGAGCCGTAAGGTCAGGATCTACACGAGGAAGGGCGACGACGGGACGACCGGCCTCCTGTACGGGGGGCGGGCCCGCAAGGACGACCCGGCGATCGAGGTCAACGGCGCGGTCGACGAGGCCCAGGCCGCCCTCGGCCTGGCCCGGGCCGAGGCCGAGCGGGGCTCCGAGCTGGACCAGCTCCTGGTCGGCCTGGAGCGCGACCTCTGGGTGCTGATGGCCGAGGTGGCGACGAGGCCCGGCAACCGCCACAAGCTGGCACCCGGGGCCACCCTCGTGGACCAGGCGATGGTCGACGCCCTGGAGGCGCAGATCGACGCCCTGACCGCCCGCTTCGAGATGCCCGCCGAGTTCGTCGTCCCCGGCCAGGGCCGGGTGTCGGCCCTCCTCGACCTGGCCCGCACGCTGGTCCGCCGGGCCGAGCGCCTGGCCCTTTCCCTGCCCCCTCCCGAGGGCGGGTCCCTGGTCGGCCCCTACCTGAACCGCCTCTCCGACCTGTGCTGGACCATGGCCCGCTGGCAGGAGGGCGAGCACCTGCTCACCCGTGCCGCTGCCCCCACCCCCGACGCCCCCACCCCCGACGCCCCTACCCACGAGGACTGACCCATGCCGCTCACCTGCTCCGCCGCCTCCGACGTCCCCGCCGGCACCGACGCCCTGGCCGTCCCGGTCTTCTCCGGCCTCGTGGTGGCGGGCGGCGCCCCGGTCGAGGTGGACACGGGCTTCTGCCGGGCCCGGGGCTTCTCGGGCAAGGCCGGGGAGACCCTGGCGCTCCAGGCCGGCGACGGGACGACAGTGGTCGTGGTCGGCCTCGGGGACGAGGCGTCGGTGGGCGCCGAGACCCTGCGGCGGGCGGCGGGCCGGTTCGTCCGGGCCGCGTCCCGGAACCAGAGCGGCGCGTTCCTCCTGCGGGGCGCCCTCCCGACGGGCCTCCCGCCCGCCGCCGCCGCCCAGGCCGTGGCCGAGGGGGCGGCCCTGGGCGCCTACCAGTTCACCACCTACAAGGGGGAGCCCGAGCCGGCCACGCTGGCCTCGGTGGCCGTGGTCGGAGAGGCCGGCGGCGCCGGCCTCGACGCCCTGGCGGAGGGGGTGGCCCGGGGGGCCGTGGTGGCGAGGGCGGTGGCCCTGGCCCGGGATCTCGTGAACGAGCCGGCCGGGGCCATGACCCCGAGGCAGCTGGCCGAGGTGGCGGAGGGCGTGGCCGCCGAGCGGGGTCTGGACGTCGAGGTCTGGGACGAGGCGACGATCGAGGGCGAGGGCCTGGGCGGCCTTGCCGGCGTGGCCCGGGGCTCCGACGAGCCGCCCCGCCTGATCCGCCTGTCGTACGACCCGCCCGCGTCGGTCACTGGGGGCCGGGACGTCCCGACGGTGGCGCTGGTCGGCAAGGGCATCACCTTCGACTCGGGCGGCCTGTCCCTCAAGACGGCTGCCGGCATGATGACGATGAAGACGGACATGGGGGGAGCCGCGGCCGTCCTGGCCACGCTCTCGGCCGTCCGGGAGCTGGAGGTCCCGGTGCGCGTCCTCGGCTTCATGCCGACGACCGAGAACATGCCGGGGGGCCGGGCCACCAAGCCCGGCGACGTGCTGAAGATCCGCAACGGCAAGACGATCGAGGTCCTCAACACAGACGCGGAGGGCCGCCTGGTCCTCGCCGACGGCCTCTCGCTGGCCGTGGAGGCGGGTCCCGACGCCATCGTCGACCTGGCCACGCTCACCGGGGCCTGCGTGGCGGCCCTCGGGCGGAGCATCGCCGGCGTCATGGGCAACCACGAGGGCCTGGTCGCCCAGGTCCGGGCCGCGTCGGAGCGGGCAGGCGAGCCGACCTGGACCCTCCCCCTCCCCGAGGAGTACCGCAAGCAGTTCGAGTCCGAGGTGGCCGACATGAAGAACATCGGGGCGCCGGGCCAGGCCGGGGCCCTCGTCGCCGGGCTGATCCTGTCCGAGTTCGTCGGCGACGTGCCCTGGGCCCACCTCGACATCGCCGGCCCGGCCCGCTCGGAGGAGGACGAGGGCTACCTCCGCAAGGGCGCCACCGGCTTCGGGGTCCGCACCCTTCTCGAGCTGCTGGGGGCTTTCGAGCGCCCAGCAGCCAGCGGGTAGGGCTCAGCCGCGGGGCCCTGCCGGCCCGGGCCGAGGTGATCGCGCCTTTGGTCGTAGGACGACAACAACTGCTATCACCTCGCTCGGGGGCGGGCAGCGGACGGCGGTGCCTCCGGGTCCGGCGGTCCGATGAGGCCCGGGCCCCACCAGAGGCAGGCCGCGCCGATCCGGGCCGGCGTCCGATAGCGCCGGGGTCAGCTGCCCAGCGCGGCGAGGGCGCCCCGGTGGCGGTCCCAGGCCCAGGTGGACGCCTCCCGGGCGAGCGATGGGTGGAACCGCCAGCGCACCAGCTGGCGCTCGGTGGCCCCCAGGTCCTCCCCCAGCTCGACCAGGCTGAGGGCGAGCTGGCGGCTGCGGCGCATCAGGTGCTCGCCGGGGGGGAGGCGGGCCTCGGACTCCTGGAGCGCCGTGTGGGAGGCCTGGAGCGATGGGGGCAGCCTCCCGACCTGGTGGCGGGTGAGGGGCGGCAGCTTGCGGCGGACGGCCAGGGTTCCCGGCCCCCGGGGCTGGGCCACACCGAACTGGGTGAGGCGCCCGAGGGCCCGGCGGAACGGGGAGTGGCGCCCGCCCCGGTCCCCGAGCCCGAGGCAGCGTGCCATCTCCGCCAGGTCCAGCTCGAAGCCGCCGGGCTCGGCTTCGAGCCCGGCGACCAGGCGGCGGGTCAGCCAGGTGGTGGAGGGGCCCAGGATGCCGAGCCAGTACGTCTCGACGTACGAGGACCGCGGGTCGTGGCCGAGCGTGTCGATCACCGGATCGATCCACGGCTCGATCCGGAGGGTCACAAGATGCTCTGGGGACGTGTCCATAGCATCTCATGCTATCCCTTTGACTCTCGGTGTCAAGAGCCGAACGACATCTTCCGCGTCGGCACCAGCCCCCGGGGCTCCCGGCCCGCTCGGCGCTGCTCCTACACGAGCAGCTTCAGCAGGTCGTCGGCGATCTGGGTGGGGTCGGTCTGGCCCCCGAAGGTCACCACCCGGACGTGCGAGTTGGCCTCCTCGATCTTCTGGTAGCTGGCCAGGGTGGCGTCGTGGTCGGCGCCGAAGCCGAGGACGGCCACGCAGACATAGGTCGTGCCCTTGAGCTTGGCGATCTCGGTGGCGAAGGCGTCCGCGTCGGACGCCTCGCCGTCGGTGACGACGAGGGCGAGGAGGGCAGGACGATCCTGCTTCGGCCGCTCTCCGAACTCCTCCAGGAAGGTGTCCACGAGGAGGCTCCAGCCGGGCATGATCTGGGTCCCGCCGCCCCAGGCGATGGCGTCCCACTTGCGCCTCCAGTTGGCCGGGGAAAGGTCGTCGATGCACTCGGCGTGGTCGGAGAACAGCACGGTCATGAGACCGCCCTCGTCCTCGCCGGCGGCGGCCTCGGCCTCGGCCTGGGAGTCCTCGGCACCCAGCACCTCGACGATTCGCCCGAGGGCCTCGCCGATGACGGCCCGGCGCGCCAGGGAGGAGCCATCGGCTGCGGGCCACGACATCGAGCCGCTGGTGTCGAGCAGGAGCATCGGCTCCTTCTCCACCCCCGTGTGGACGATCGGGCTCAGGTCGTTGACAGACGGTTCTGCTGCGCTCATGGGACGGTGCCTTCCTGTTGTGGGGGATGGGTGACGATGCCCGAGACGCAGGCGACCGCGGCGGGGGCGATCGAGGGCCTGCGGGAGCCGACGTGCTCCACGAGACGGCTCATGCGTTCAGCCGGTCGACGGCACTCTGCTCCTGGACCTTCCGCTGCTCGGGCGCCGCCCCGGCCGGCCTCGGGGCGTCGCTGGCCGGAGCGCCCGTCGTCCACTGGGCGAGGATGTCGTCGGCAGCGGCCTCGTGCACCAGGTGCTGCTCGTGGATGGCGCTCATGTCCGGGTCGGTGCCCTCGAGCTCGGCCTCGGCGGCCTCCTCTGCGTGCTGGGCCTGCACCCGGTCCCTGATCTGGTCGAAGCTGGGCGTGGCATGGCTGGTCATCGACGTCACCGACTTCATGGCCTCGTTCATGTTGTGCTCCATGGCCGCCTGGTCGATCTCGGCGTCGAGGCTCTTCGCCTCGTCCATCTTCTGGCGAAGGAGCTCCCCGTTCTCGGCGAAGGCGGCCTTCGCCTCGTCGGCCCGTGCCTTGCCCGCGTCGAACATCCTCTGCTCGGTCGCGAGCCGCGCCCTCACCGCGTCGAGGCGGTGGGCGATGGCCCTCGCCGCGTCGAGGTGGCCCGCTTTCGCTGCGGCCTTGCCCTGGGTGTCCAGCTGGCGCTCGGCCTCCAGGTCGCCCTCCAGCTTCTCCTTCGCCATGTTGAACTGGCCGATCACGACGGAGCAGGCGTGCTCCAGGTTGTCGTGCTCCTCCTGGAGCTCCCGGATGCTGATCTGCAGGAGCAGGTGCGGGTCGGTGCTGTCGTTGATCGCCTTGTCCGCCCTGGCCTTGACGATCGTGTTCTCCTTGGAGAAGATTTCGCGCCACTTGAACGGCATCGGTCCTCCTAGCTGGCGGGAAGCCCATCATAGGCCCCCTCGGACCCCGGGTCAGGGGATGAACGAGAGCTTCCCCTTCAGCATCACGTAGCCGACGAAGGAGACGGCGTCGATGAGGGTGTGGGCGATGACGAGGGGAGCGGCCCGGCCCCAGCGCTGGTAGAGCCGCCCGAAGATGAGGCCCATGACGAAGTTCCCTGCGAACCCGCCGAAGCCCTGGTAGAGGTGGTAGGACCCGCGGATGACGGCGCTGGTGAGGAGGGCCCTGTTGTCGCCCCACCCGATCTGCGACAGGCGGTGGAGGAGGAACCCGGCGACTATCACCTCCTCCAGCACCCCGTTCATCGCGGCGTCGAGCAGCAGGACCGGGACCCGGTACCAGGTGGGGGGGAGGGTGGTGGGCACGACCTTCAGGTTGATGCCGAGGCCGAAGGCTGCCAGGTAGAGGCCGAGCCCTGCTCCTCCGATGACGGCGGCCAGGACCACCCCCCGGATGCTGTCCCAACGGGGCCGGCGGAAGTCGACCCCGATGGTGTGGAACGACTCGCCGGAGCGGATGAGGAGGTAGGCGACGAGCGCCACGGGCACGAGCGTGTCGGCGATGCCGACGAGCTGGTAGGCGAGGTCGAGGAGGTGGCGGTGCGGGGTGACCGAGCCGTTCAGGATCGCCACCTGCTGGTGCAGGGCCTGCGGCGCCGTCAGGGACTTGACTATCGAGAGGATGGCGTAGACGGCGGACGACCCGAGGGAGAGGGCGAGCACGATCCAGACCTCGGCGACGAGGCTCCCCCGGGCCGGCAGCCTGGGCGACACTCCCTCCTGGAGGCGCCGGATCGGCGTGAGCCGACCCTCGGGGGCGGCGCCGGCGGGCTCGCTCGACTCCGGCCCGCTCACCCACCAGACGTTAGAGGGCAAGTGGCGGGAGGGCGCGGCGGTGCCATTTCTCCGAAGCGGCGCCGGCGCGAGGCTGGGGGTCGTGACCACGGCCTCCTCGGACGAGCTCGTTGCCCGCGTGCGGAGCTGGGTGGCCGAGGCCCGCCGGATCGTGGCCCTCACCGGTGCCGGCATCTCCACCGACTCGGGCATCCCCGACTTCCGCGGGCCCGACGGCGTGTGGACGCGGAACCCGGCCGCCGAGCGCACGTCCCACCTCCGCCATTACCTCGGCGACCCCGAGGTTCGGCGCCAGTCGTGGCGCAACCGCCTGGCCCACCCGGCCTGGGGGGCGGTGCCCAACGCCGGTCACACGGCCCTCGTGACGCTGGAGCGGCGGGGCCGGCTCCTCGCCGTCGTGACCCAGAACATCGACGAGCTGCACCAGCGGGCGGGGACCGACCCCGCCCTCGTCGTCGAGGTCCACGGGACGATGCACGATGCCGTCTGCTGGTCGTGCGGCGCTCGCTTCCCCATGCCCGAGGTGCTGGAGCGGGTGAGCGCCGGCGAGGACGACCCACCGTGCCCCTGCGGGGGGATCCTCAAGTCGGCGACCATCAGCTTCGGCCAGTCGCTCGACCCGCTCGTGCTCGACCGGGCCGAGCGGGCGGCCGGACGGGCCGACCTGCTCCTCGCCGTTGGCACCAGCCTGACGGTCCACCCGGCGGCCGGCCTGGTGCCCACCGCCTGGGGGGCGGGAGCCCGGGTGGTGATCGTCAACGGGGAGCCGACCCCTTACGACGGCCTGGCCGACGCTGTGCTGCGGGGGCCGATCAGCCAGGTGCTGCCGGCCGTCGTCGGGTAGCCGGCCGATGCCCTCGGGGACCCGCCGGGATCACCGGGGGGGTGGTTCGAGCAGGGCCAGGAGCGAGCCTGCCACCCACCACCGACGCGGGCGGCCGATACCGCTGCCAGCCTCGCCGGTCTCGGCCAGCACGCCCCGTTCTGCCAGGCGGAGGAGCGCGATCCGCCCGGCCTGCTCGGACACCTCCAGCAGGTCGGCGACGCCTCGAGCGCTTTGGACCGGGTGCTCTGGCAGCAGGCCGAGGAGTCGCCGCGCCGCCGAGCCGGTCCGCAAGTCCCGCGTCGCATCCCGCCATGCCTGCTGCAGGTCGGCGACCATGTCGAGGATCTCTCGGCTCTCATCTGCAGCGGCCTCGACGTGGGTTGCGAACCACGAGACCCAGCGCTCGGCGAGGCCCTGGCGGAACAAGGTGAGCCCCGACTGGTAGCCGCCCACGTCACGGGCGAACCGCAGCGACACCGGCGGGGGAACTGCCACCGAGAGGCGCCGGGAGAGGATGAGCCCGATGATGACCCGGCCGAGACGGCCGTTGCCGTCTGCGAACGGGTGGATCGTCTCGAACTGGCCGTGCGCCACCGCGGCCTGGGTGACGGGGTCGATGTCCTCGCGGGCGATGAAGGCGAAGAGGTCCGTCATGAGTGGGCGGATGCGCTCGGGAGGCACGCCGACGTGCGCTGCCACAAGTGGGTTCGGGCCGCCGACCCAGCCGAGCACGTCCCGGTATGCCCCCACGTGACGGGGGGCGATCGCCGGGCTGCTCGCCATGAGCCGTCGATGCCACGCAAGCAGCCGCGCCTGGTCGAGGGGGCCCGGGTCGGCGAGGGCATCGGTGACTACAGCGAGGTTGTCGGCGACCCAGGCCGCGACTATGTCGGCACCCGGCCCGGGCCCACGCCCCGGTTGGCCGGCCGGGCCGGGTCGGCCGGCGTGGCCGGCTTCGGCCAGGGCGACGTCCACCGCAGGGGCCCGGATTCCCTCGATGGCGCTGGAGGCGAGCCCTTCGGCTCGCAGGAGGAGGCGTGCCGCCGCCTCCAGCCCGCCCTGGGCGGCCAGGTCGCCAGCCCGCTGCACCGCAGCGGCCGCTCGTTCGGTGCGCCTCACGGTGGCCTCCGACAGGGCCAGCCTGGAGCGGGAGATGGGGTCGGGGCACGCCGCGTGAACCTGGCGGCCCTGCCATTCGACGAGCACGAACCCTGCCACCGGCACCACCCTTTCGCAAGGGCCAGACTTGCACAAGGTTATGCCCCTAACCTTGTGTGATGGTCCCGCAGGCGAGGATCGTCAGGCCCAGGGGCCTGCGCTGATCTCCGCGGCGGGCCGGACCTCCGGGACGCGAGCGAGCTCGGGAATGTCGACCCCGGGGGTAGGGTTTGGATGGGTCGAGACCGCGTACTCACCAGAGGGGCTGATAGCGATGCCGAGCTTCCGAGAGCTGCTCGCCGAGACCAGGACCGCGATCCGGGAGGTCGGCCCGGGCGAGGCTGCCGCCCGCCCGGACGGTACGCTGTTCCTCGACGTGCGGGAGGCCGACGAGTACGAGCAGGGGGCGCTGCCCGGCGCCCTGCACATCCCCCGGGGCCACCTCGAGTCACAGGTCGAGGGCAGGGTGCCCGACCACGACCAGCCCATCGTCGTCTACTGCGCGGGCGGGACCCGCTCCGCCTTCGCCGCCCAGACGCTCGGGGCGCTCGGCTACCGCGACGTGGTGTCGATGGCCGGGGGGTTCAACCGGTGGAAGGACGAGGGCCGCTCCTGGGCCGCGCCCCGGACCCTCTCCCCCGACCAGCGCAACCGCTACCACCGCCACCTCCTGATCCCGGAGGTGGGCGAGGCCGGCCAGCAGCGGCTGCTCGACGCCAAGGTCCTCCTCCTCGGCGCCGGCGGCCTCGGGTCGCCGGCGGGGCTGTACCTGGCGGCCGCCGGGGTGGGGACCATCGGCATAATCGACATGGACGTGGTCGACGCGTCCAACCTCCAGCGCCAGGTGATGCACAACCTGGACCGCATCGGCGAGCGCAAGGTGGACTCGGCGAAGAAGACGCTGACGGCCATGAACCCCGACGTCGACGTCGTCACGTACGACGTGCGCCTCGGCGCCGACAACATCTTGGACATCATCGACGGCTACGACGTGATCGTGGACGGGACCGACAACTTCCCGACCCGCTACCTGGTCAACGACGCCTCCCTGGTCAAGCGCATCCCCGTGGTCCACGGGTCGATCTTCCGCTTCGAGGGCCAGGCCACCGTGTTCGCGCCGTACGAGGGGCCCTGCTACCGCTGCTTCGTGCCGGAGCCGCCGCCTGCCGAGCTGGCCCCGTCGTGCGCCGAGGCGGGGGTGCTCGGCGTCCTGCCCGGGATCGTCGGCTCGATCCAGGCCATGGAGGCACTCAAGCTCCTGCTCGGCCTGGGCGAGCCGCTCATCGGCCGCCTGCTCGCCTACGACGCCCTGGACGAGACGTTCCGGACGTACAAGATGCGCCGGGACCCGCAGTGCCTGGCCTGCGGGCCCGACGCCGGCGAGATCGTCGTCGCCGAGTACGACGAGCTGTGCATGCCCCATCCGGTGCAGGCGCCCGGCGCCCGCCAGGCGGCTGTCGCCGGCGCCTGACGTCGCCGCCTGACGCCACGCCTCCCACTTCTCGCGCCATACATATGGTAGAGTCGTGGCATGCGGACGACCATTGACTCGGCAGGTAGGTTGGTGATCCCGAAGACCCTACGAGACCAGGTCGGGCTGGGGTCGGGCCCGGCGGAGGTCCAGGTAGTGGTCGAAGGAGCAGGCCTGCGGATCGACCCCCTTGCCGACGATGCCCTGGAGGAGCGCGACGACCGGCTGGTGATCCCCCGTTCGGGGCTCACCCTGGACGACGACATTGTCCGGGTGCTGCGCCATGCCGACCAGCGGTAGCGAGCCCGACCCCGACCTGCTCGTCGACACCAGTGCCGCGGTAGCGCTCCTCTTGGCCGACCACGGGCAGCACGAAGCCACGTTCGCTGCCATCGGAGGCCGGCGCCTCGGCCTCGCCGGGCATGCAGCATTCGAGACGTTCTCGGTCCTTACCCGGCTCCCGCCGCCGGCGAGGAGGACGCCCGGCGCCGTGAGCCGCCTCCTGCTTGCCAACTTCCCACACAGCCGATTCCTCGGTGAGGCGGGCACAGCGTCGCTGCTCGGCGAGCTGGCCGGTCACGGGATCGCGGGCGGCTCGGTGTACGACGCCCTCGTAGGGGCTGTGGCCAGGACGACGGGCCTGCCGCTGGCGACCCGCGACAGACGAGCTCTCGACACGTACCGTGCCCTCGGGGTCGACGTCGAGCTGGTGGCCTGAGGTCGCCGGGAGCGGCTCCGCCAGCGCTTCAGCCGGATGTGGCGGCCGGTCGCAGCAGCTCGATCTGCTCGGTGTCGGCCTCCACGTCCTGCCACCGGTAGAGCATCGGCACACGCCGGTGGGAGGCCCACTCGGCCAGCTGGTCGGCCGCGTGAGGGCTGGTCGGGTCCCCTGAGGCCCCGCCCGGGACCACGAAGCTGGCGTGGTCGATGTCGGAGAGGTCGACGACCTGGCGGTAGACCGAGCACGAGGTGACGTCGAAGACGCCTGGGCGCCAGGCGTAGCCGGCCGCCTGGACTGTGTCGTTGTCGCCGGCCATGGCCGCGGCCGGGGGATCGAGTGGCACTCCTCCGGGGAGGCTCTCAGCCACTCCGGGGGCCCCTGACAGCGGATGGCGGGCGCTGGTCCGGTGGTGGTCGCCCCACCGCCACCGGGACGGGTCGGGGCCGGCCATGGCCGTGGCCCGGCGCCAGGCCCGGCCGAGGGCGTCCGGCACGGCGGCGAGCAGGCGCTCCGGGCCCCCGGCGGCGAGCAGCCGCTCCGGGCCGCCGGCGGCGAGGCCTCCCTTCGGGCCGCCGGCCGTGAGGCCGCCCCCCGGGCCGCGGCCGGCGAGACCGCCCCCAGGGCCCCCGGCGGCAGCGAGACCGGTCCCCGGGCCCCCGCCCCCCGGACGGCCGGCGGCGAGGCCGCCCCCCGGGCTCCCGCCCTCCGGGGACTCGGTGCTCAGTAGGGGCCACAGGTCGTTGGCCAGCCACCGGCGCACCATGGCGGCAGTCGCCGGCACTTCCTCGGACAGGAGCCACTCCCAGGTGGCTGTGCCCAGGCTCGGCCCGTAGCAGCCGGCGGCGAGCTCCTGGCGCAGGCAGGCGTAGAGGAGGGCCTCGGGGCGCTCGGCCCGCAGGTCGCCGTCGAAGCCGGCCAGCATCCGCCTCGCGGTCTCCCCGTCCCCTTCGAGGGGCCCGAGGCCGGCGAGGAGGGAGCCCCAGCCTCGGGCCGCCCACGAGACCGTGTCGGCCTGCAGGCCGGCCAGCCCCGAAGGGCTGAGGCGTTCCGAGGCGCTCAGGAACCCGAGGAGGCGCTCGGCCCGGAACGGGTCGGCGAAGGACCTGGCGATGTACGGCTCGCCGGTGTCGGCCACGGCTTGGTTGGCGGTGAGGATGAACCCGGCCGGCGGGTTGACCGCCCTGGGCCGCGCCCCGAAGGCGACGGTGCCGACCCACTCCGCCTCACCCGTCCACCCCGGCACCGGCAGGCCGCCCGCCCCGCCTGGCGACCGCACCGGGAGCTCGCCCCTCAGCAGGTAGCCGATGTTGCCGGCCGTGTCCGCCGCCACCAGGTTGTTGACCGGGTCGACCCAGCCCCGTTGGGTGTCCAGGAGCTCGGGCACCGTGCGGGCCGACAGCATGGGCCGGAGCACCTCGAAGCCGAGGCAGGGCCGGACGGTGGCGGTGTAGCGCAGGGCCAGCGCCGGGCCCCGGGCCGGGTCGCCGTGGACCACGGGGCCGTGGCGCGTGGCCCAGAGATCCACGTCCACCGGCGATCCTCCCCTCACCTCCACGGTCTCCACCCGGTGCTCTGCCTCGGCCCAGCCCTCCGGCGTTCGGTACCGGCCCGGTCGCTCGGGGTCGAACCACTCGACGTAGAGGTCCTGGTAGTCGGCGTAGGCGTGGGTGATGGCCCAGGCCACCGCCCCGTTGTGACCGAAGTGGGGCCACCCCGGGATCCCCGGGAAGGTGGCGCCGACGGCGTCGAAGGCCGGGCAGGCGGCGTGGACCTGCCAGTAGACGTTGGGGAAGTCAAGGGCCCGGTGGGAGTCGTTGCAGAGCACCGGGCCGTCGCCGCCCGTGCGGCTGGCGTGCACCACCCAGGCGTTCGACCCGGCCTCCACCTCGGCGAGGAACCCGAGGTGCTCGGCCGCCTGAGCCAGGTCACGCTCGGCGCCCGCCAGCAGCCCGGCCAGGCGACCGGCGGGCAGCCCGGCCAGTTCCTCCCCCGAGGGCCCGGCCAGGCGACCGGCCGGCGGGCCGGCCAGCCGGTCGCCTGGAGGCAGGGTGACGGGGGAGCCGCTCGGGGGTCGCTCCTCGAGCCGGGCGAAGGGCACCGGGCCGACCCTGGCCAGCAGGATGGCGTCGGCCAGCTTGTGCTGCCAGACACCCATCAGCACGTGCCGCACCTTGAAGGCGGCCACAGAGTGCCACGGCTCCCACGGCTCGGGGCAGACTCCGGCGAGCTGCAGCTCGGGCGGGAGCGGCCCCCGGGCCAGGAAGGCGTTCACCCCGGCGGCGTAGGCCTCGAAGGAGTCCCGGGTGCCGGGGGACATGGAGGCCACGTCGGCCCGGGCCGAGGCGCCCAGGCCGAGGCGCCGAGCCAGCACGTCCGCGGGGACGGCGGCCGGGCCAGCCACCTCGGCCCACCGGCCCGTGGCCCGGCGCCGGTCGTGCTCCAGCTGGAAGAGACGGTCCTCCGCGCACGCGAAGCCCATGGCCAGCCAGGCGTCGTGCTCTGTGGTGGCCCGGACGTGGGGGATGCCCCACCCGTCCCGGTGGATGGCGACCTCTGCGGTCAGCCCGGCGATCCCCTCCTGCTCCACGGCCCCTCCTCCTGTCGGGTGGCTCATGGTCCTCCGCTATAACACCTTCGGTGGGCCCGCCTCCCGATTGGGCCCCTGGGCGGCGCGCTCCCCGTGGCCGGCGTGGCTACCATCGAACCAGGGCCGCGCGCAGCGCGGAGCCAGGGAGAGGGAGACGGCGATGGCCTTCGAGATGGTGGTGGTGGAGCGGGACCAGGAGGTCGTGACCATCACGATGAACCGGCCCGAGCGGCGCAACTCCCTGTCCCTCGCCCACATGCGCGAGCTCACCGAGGCGTTCCGGGAGGCCGGGGCGAGCGACGCCAGGGGGGTGGTGCTGGCCGGCAACGGGCCGGTGTTCTCGGCCGGCCACGACTTCTCCGACATGGTCGGCGCCGACCTGGTGGCCATGCGGGAGCTGCTGTGGGCCTGCACCGAGCTGATGACCATCATGCAGGGGATACCCCAGCCCGTGGTGGCCAGGGTCCACGGTCTCGCCACGGCCGCCGGCTGCCAGCTGGTGGCCTCGGCCGACCTGGCCGTGGCCGCCGACACCGCCGCCTTCGCCACTCCCGGGGGGAAGGGGGGTTGGTTCTGTCACACGCCGATGGTGGCGGTGGCCCGGGCCGTCGGCCGCAAGCGGGCGATGGAGATGGCCCTCACCGGCGATCCCGTCGACGCCCAGACAGCGCTGGCCTGGGGCCTCGTCAACCGCGTGGTGCCGGCGCCCGACCTGGACGCCGCCACGAGGGAGCTGCTCCGCCGGGCCACCCGGGGCAGCGCCATGTCCAAGGCCCACGGCAAGCAGGTGCTGTACGCCCAGATGGACCTCGACCAGCCCCACGCCTACGCCTACGCGGTGGAGGCCATGGCCGGCTCCAGCCAGACCACCGACGCCCAGGAGGGGATGGCGTCGTTCCTGGAGAAGCGGCCGCCCAAGTGGGTCGAGCGCTGAGCGAGCGGGCCGGCGCTGAGCGAGCGGGCCGGCGCTGATCGGGCGGGTCGAGCGCTGAGATCGGCGGGTGACCCCGCAGGGCGGCGTCAGTCGTCGCCGAGGTCGAGGTCGAGGATCGCTTTCACCGCCGCCTCCAGGTCCCCGAAGACGAGGCGGTATCCCCGAGCCCGCTCGGTGACCGCAGCGAGCAGGCGGAGGGCTCGGGCGCCGTAGCGGGGAAGATTGAGGGCGTGACGGGCGAGCTCGAAGGCGGTCTCGCCCCGGGTGAGGGGCTCGAGGACGCCGGGCGCCCCCTGGCGGTAGGCGAGGACCACGACCCAGCCCGCCTCCAGCGGCCCGCTCCCGGTCGCCCCCGCCCGCAGCTCCTCGGGCTGGACGTGTCGCACGGTCGGGACGGGTCGAGGATGGGGGAGCGGTCCCAGCTCGGGGAAGTAGGCGAGCGAGCCCTCCTTCAGGGCGAGGGCCTTGGGGAAGGGGAACACGCGGCCACTCACCGGGTCCACGGCAGCCACCTCGTCGGAGAGGTAGTCGCAGCCGGCGCGGACCAGCGCCGCGACGACGGTCGACTTGCCGCTGCCAGAGGAGCCGGGCAGGAGGACGGCTCGGCCCGCCGGGTGGGCGACGGAGCCGGCGTGGACGAGGAAGTAGCTCCCGGTGTGCCGCAGGGCCTCGTCGTGGATGTGGACCAGGCGGGCGGAGAGTCGATCGAGAGGAGGTCACATGGACGACGAGAGCTCGCTGGGGGGGGAGGCGTGAGGGCCTCACAGGGTCAGCAGGCGCACCGCGCTCAAGATCGGCGCGGGGGCGGGGGTGGCGGCGACGGTCTGGTCGGCGCCGGTGCTCTCCTCGCTCGTGAGCAGGGCCTTCGCCGGGTCGGTCACCCACACCTGCTCGGGTTGCAGCACCACCCAATTTCCGATCTGCTGCGGGCCTGATGACCCGAAATGCGGCGGCCCATCCAACACGTGTAGATGTTTCCTACGGGTCGCCGGCGGCGCTCCGACGGCTGGCTGCTTCTGCGGCACAGTCGTCCTCTGTGCCACGCAGGACCCCTGCAACTCCGACATCGACTGCCCGAGCGGGCAAACTTGCGTCTTTGCCAACTGCCTTCTTGTCCACGGGTTCTCAGGGACGTGCATCCCAGCCTGCGGAAAACGGTGACGGTTTCCTAGCCTAGCGAGCCTGACGGGGGGCACGAAGCGACGTTATGGCCCTGACCGGCGAGGGCCTGGAGGCCGGAGCCGCGGCGCCTGACCGGCGCCGCGGCCCGGCGGATGGCCCTCTCCCAGAGGCCCGGCCCGAGGTCGGGGCCGACGAGATCGGCCCCGACCTCGTGGCCCGGCCTCGCGCCGGGGTCGTCGAGTCCGAGCTCGACGGCGAGCTGCTGCTGGTCGAGCCGGCCACAGGGGCGGTCCACGTCCTCGACCCCGTCGGCGCCGTCGTGTGGGGCTGCCTGGACGGCCGGGCCACGCTGGCCGAGATCGGGAGCGAGCTGGCCGACGCCTTCGCCGCCCCCCCCGAGGTGGTGAGAGAGGACGTCCTCGAGCTCGCACGGGCGATGGGCCGGGCCGGGCTGCTGGAGGGCGTGGCCCGACTCCGCCCCCCCGGGCCGGCCGGCCCTCCGGCCGGCGTCGCGGTCGGGGAGGCGCTGGCGCCGTTCTCCGTCCCCGACCTGGGCGGCCGCTCCCGCCCGGTGGCGGGGCTGGGGAAGAGCGGCGTCCTCCTGGTGAACTGGAGCCCCCACTGCGGCTACTGCCTCCGGATCGTGCCGGATCTGGTGGACCTCCTCCCCCGCCTCCGGGACCGGGGGGTCGACCTGGTGCTCCTGGCCAGCGGCGGGCCCGAGGACAACGCCTCGGCGCTGGAGGAGCACGGCCTGGAGGCGCCCCTGCTCCTGCGGGACGAGGCGCCCGAGGGCTTCCCGGACCCCTTTCCGGGCATGGGGACGCCCGCCGCCTACCTCCTCGACCCCGGCGGGCGGGTGGAGGCACCCCTCGCCTACGGCGCGGCGGCCGTGCCCGAGCTCCTGCGGGAGGCGGCCGGCCTCGCCCCGGCGCCGGGCGAGCCGACGGAGGCGCACGAGCCGCACGGCGAGAGCGGGGTCCGCTACCTGCCCGGCGCGGGCGGCACCTGCGGGCCAGGGGCGGACGGCGGCAAGCAGCCCAGGCAGTGGGGGCCCACCTCGGCCTACGCCGTCGGCGAGTACCACGTCGGCATCCGGGCCGACTCGCCGGCCACCGACCAACTGCTGGGCAGGCTGTTCGCCGGCCTGCGGCTGCCGGTGGGCACCCCGGCGCCGGAGAACTTCTCGCTGGTCCTGCCCAGCAGGACCGACGCGAGCGGCGGGAACGGCGGTGCCACGCGGGGCCTCGACCTCCTCCTGGCCTCGACCCGGACCGTAGTCCGCAGCCGCTCGCCGCGGCGCGTGGTGTGGGCGCTCGCCGCCCACCTCTCCGCCCTCCTCGAGCCCGACGGGGATCTGGTCTACGCCTCGGGGGTCGGGGCGCTGGTGGGCGGGGAGGCGGTGATCCTCCCCCGGGTCGTCCGGGACTGGCTGGAGCACCTCCAGCCCCGGCTGGCCCGCCTGGGCGTGTCGCTGAGCGACGAGCCGGGGACCGCCGTCGACTGGCGGCGCGCCGAGCTGGTGGTGCCAGAGCCCCGCCTGCGTCCCGACCCCGCGGCCATGGCGACCCTCCCGGACCCGGGACCGAGCCGCTCCGAGCTGGCCCCCGTCGGGCCCGGGTGCTACCCGCTCCGGGCGTGGGCGGTGAGGGGGACCTCTCTCCCGTCCGGGGCCCCGTCGAGGGCCTGGGCCGTGGCCCTCGCCCTCTCCGACGTCCTCGGCGGCTCCGGCGAGCTGGCAGGAGCCCCCGCCGGCGAGCTGGTCGACCGCCTGGCCGAGATGACCGCAGCGGTGCGCGTGCTCCCGCTCGCCTGCCACGGCCCCGACGACCTCCTGGAGGTCATGGCAGGCGGTCTGCTGTCAGGGCCCTGAGCTCGCCCCTGCGGGGCAGGCGCCGTCACCTGCTGCCGGCGCTCGCGCCCTCGGGAGCAGGGCCCTTGCTGTCGGGAGCCGGACCGTGCCGCCGGCGCTGGCGGGTGCGTAACCTGGGGGTGATGGCCCCCGACCCCCCCCGGCGCACCGACTCGGGGATCGAGCTCCGGCCGGCCTACGGGTCGGAGGACCTCTCCGGCTGGGACCCCGGGGAGCGACTGGGCCGCCCCGGCGCGTACCCGTTCACCCGGGGCATCTACCCCGACATGTACCGGGGCAGGCCGTGGACCATGCGCCAGTACGCCGGCTTCGGGACGGCGGAGGCGACCAACGAGCGGTTCAAGTTCCTCCTCGCAGCCGGCCAGACCGGGCTGTCGTGCGCCTTCGACCTTCCCACCCAGATGGGCTACGACTCGGACCACGAGAGGGCCGAGGGCGAGGTGGGCAAGGTCGGGGTGGCGATCGACTCGATCGAGGACATGCGCCTGCTCCTCCACGGGCTCCCGCTCGACCGGGTGACGACCTCGATGACGATCAACGCCACGGCCGCCATCCTGCTCCTGCTCTACCAGCTGGTGGCCGAGGAGCAGGGCGTGGACCCGGCCCGCCTCGGCGGCACCGTCCAGAACGACATCCTGAAGGAGTACGTCGCCCGGGG